>JAHILA010000006.1 GCA_018897295.1 Patescibacteria group bacterium | reverse complement strand
TTTACTTCAAATACGGATTTATTTAACAAAAACCTTACGGAATGGCTGATTGAATACAACTTTCACAGACCTCATCAAGCGTTGGGTTATCGCACGCCCATTGAAATCTCAAAAGTGTCACCTATGTGGTCATCTTGTACATAAACTTGACAAATTAAATAGATATGATATAATGTAAAAAGGAGGATAAAATGAAACTTGCAAAATTTTTTTCAGTGGCTATTATTTTGGGTGTTTTGGCTGGAGTTATAGACAAAATGTTCAATGTAAAATTTGCAGAAAACGTCAAGCCATTGGCACAAGTAGTCCACTTCTTTACCTGGACGATTTGCGGAGTCGTACTCTATAGGTGCGCCGTCCACAAAAAACAAACATGAACCAGCCGTCCGTTCCCGCTCTTTTTCATTCCCTCCAGACACTTCGGTGTCTGGGGGACTTTTTTTATGATAAAATAAACTCTATGACTAAATATTCTCTTGATACCCCAATTGCAAAACTACCGAGAATTAATGAAAGATATTTGAAAAAGTTCCACAAACTCGGGCTGAATACAGTCCGGGATTTAATTTATCATTTTCCGAACAGATATGATGATTTTTCAAAAATTATCACTATGGATAAATTAAAACTGAATGAAGTTGCCACGATTCAAGGAGAAATTTTAAAAATCGACAACATCCACACATTCAAAAGAAGGATGTCCTTAACCGAAGCATTAGTCAAAGACCCAACTGCTTCTGTAAAAGTAATTTGGTTCAACCAGCCATTTTTAATCAAAAATTTGAAAGAAGGGAAAAGGGTGAGTTTGTCCGGAAAATACTCAATGGGGCCAAAAGGCCTATATTTATCAAATCCAAGCTATGAATTATTATTGCTCGGAAAAACCACCACCCACACAGCAGGACTTGTGCCGATTTATCCGGAAACAATCGGCCTAAGTTCAAGATTTTTAAGATATTATATCAAGCTGGTTTTGCCAACAATTATCCAAATTAAAGAATTCCTGCCTTATGAAATTCTGAAAAAATATAATCTGCCGAATCTTCAAACAGCAATCAAAAATATCCATTTCCCTAAAAATCTGAAATCTGCTGATGAGGCGCGCCGAAGATTTATTTTTGAAGAATTATTTTTACTGCAATTATTCGTTTTGAAACAAAAAAAGAAATTACAGCAAGAAAATACCCTTAAAATTTCCTTTAACAAGGACTTAATCCAGGCATTCGTGAAAAAACTGCCATTTGAATTGACCAATGCCCAGAAAAAAACTGCCTGGGAAATAATTCTGGATTTAAAGAAATCCCACCCAATGAACAGATTGTTGCAGGGCGATGTCGGGTCCGGAAAAACAGTGGTTGCCGCAATGGCTGGTTTGGAAGTTGCCAAAGCGGGTTTCCAAGTCGCTTTTATGGCGCCAACAGAAATTTTAGCCCAGCAGCATTTTAAAGAAATTAAAAAATTACTAACTGGATTTGACATAGAAATCGGGCTTTTAACCGGAAGCGAGAAAAAAGTTTCCAAAAAGACAAAAATTTTTATCGGCACGCACGCACTCATCCAAAAATCTATAAAATTCAATAATTTGGCATTAGTAATTGTTGATGAACAACACAGATTCGGAGTTGAACAGCGCGCTGTATTATTGCGAAATAATAATTATGTCCCTCATTTACTATCAATGACTGCTACTCCGATTCCCCGCACATTAGCTTTAACCATTTATGGGGATTTAGATATTTCTATTTTAGATGAAATGCCTAAAAACAGAAAGAAAATCATTACCAAAATTGTTCCACCAGATAAAAGAGAGCAAGCTTATGAATTTATCAGAAGGGAAGTGAAAAATGGTCGACAATGCTTTGTAATCTGTCCAAGAATAGACCCCTCGACATCGCTCGGGGCAAGTTCTCAAAATATCCTCTGGGCTGAAGCAAAAGCAGTCAAAGAAGAATACGAAAAACTTTCTGAAAAAATATTCCCTGATTTAAAAATTGATATGATTCACGGAAGAATTAAAACAAAAGAAAAAAAACGCATTATGACGGATTTCCGGAACAACAAAATCGATGTCTTGGTTTCTACATCAGTAATTGAAGTAGGAATTGATATTCCAAATGCAACAATCATGATGATTGAAGGGGCTGACAGATTCGGCTTGGCGCAATTACACCAATTCAGAGGCAGAGTCGGCAGAGACGAATATCAATCCTATTGTTTGTTATTCAGCACATCCGGCGAAACAACTGCGCGCTTGCGCGCCCTGCAAAAATGCGATAATGGATTTGAACTGGCTGAAAAAGATATGGAAATCAGGGGGCCAGGACAGTTTTACGGAATAGCGCAATCGGGCCTGCCGGATCTGGTAATGGCAAATTTAAAAAATTTAGAACTGATAAAATCAACTCGGCACGAAGCATTTGAATTATTAAAAAAAGACCTTAATTTAAGGTCTTATCCATTACTCGCAGAAAAACTTTCCGAATTCAAAAAAACAATCCATTTGGAATAATTATTCCTTTCGCTTTTTCTCAGTCACCCAAAATCCCATATATTTGCCGAACATTAAACGGGTTTGGGAAATAAGCGCGGGAATAGAGCCAAAAATAATTGTGGCAATCGGCACCAAAATCCACTGAATAATCATCCAAATATATTTTCGGGATTTGTATTTTTCCGGTCTCGGCGGCAAAAGTTTCAAAGTATAAAATGCCGAAAGGAATAAACCTAACATAGCTACAGTCATCAGCGAACGAGTCAAGCGCGGCAGATTATATGAAATTAAAGTCCTATTAAACGCTTCCCCGCCCAAAATCAACGGCAGCCAGCCCAGCATAAAAATCAGCAGAGAATTTGTTGCCCAAGACCAGAATGCTTCCCAATGATAAAACATATGGTAAATCTTTTTCCTCAAGGCCATGGCCTTATTTTTTATACAGCCGAAAGTGAAGTAAGGAACATTTTCTACTCCCCAGCTCCAGCGAGTCTGCTGTTTAAAAACATTTTTGACTGTCTGCCAGAAAGTACCCGCCAGATTGGCATCCATAGAAAGCGGATAATATAAGGGAACATTGTAGTAATGGCCATCATAAAACAGAAGCGACTGCCAATAAATCCTGGAATCCTCAGAAACATTCTTGGTTGTCCAGAAATCCATTTCCACTAAAGCCTTAAAGCCCATTGAATGGGAGGAGAAAGTAGACATTCTCTCTGACCTTTCCTGCTGGACCATGTGCCAAAAGGTCGCACCCATGGCAATAACCCGGGAAATTGCCGGGGCATCCCAAATATTATTGTTATACATCGGAACCGGCTGAAAACTGGAATGGAGCGGGTCAGGACAAGACAAATAAGCATGGGTTAATCGCGCCCAATAATACGGATAAACCTGGGTATCAATGTCAAAAGAAGAAACAATCACGTTTTCATAGGGAATTTTCAACTCGTCAATCATTTCCTTTGCCTGCCTTGCTGCCCAAGTTTCATTAGCACCCTTTCCTTTTAATTCGCCTTCAATTCCATCGGGATGGATAGTAATCAAGAATTTAAAAAATTTGTCGCCGAATTCTTTTTTTATCTCTTCAGCGGTCTTCAATGCCTGCTCGCCAGCCCTTTCTTCAACACCTAAAACAATAATAAATTTATCAAAAGGATATTTTGAACTGACCAGTGCTCTAAATGTCGATTGAACAACCTTTAATTCCTCTTCGTAAAAGGGGAGAATAATTAAATGGTAAATTCCTGACCAATTTTTGATTGGCAGTTCATTCAGTTTTTGCAGCCAGTCGATTTTTAAATTTTCTTTCATCCTTCTATAAGTAAACTGTTGGTGGAAAGCAAGAAAAATTAATTTTAAAATCCAATAAATATCAAAAGCAATAATAAAAAACGCCACCCAAACCGGCTTTTCCCAGGAAAGAAAAATCATCAAGAGAAGAGTGCCCCAGCTCAAAGCTCCCGGCAATATTTCCAGAAAACGAAATAATCTCTTGTCTTTGGGAGTTTTTAAATCTCGCGCAAAACCAATTTTGATATATTCTTTCATAAATTAATTATTTCCGAAAAAATATTCCAGCCAAAGCTTAATATTAGAAGTTTTGTTTTCTTTTTCTTCCAGTTTAATCTCTTCTTGTAAATCACCTTCATTTGAAACGATAATCAACTTCTCCCCTTTTTTTACCAAGTTCAATTTTCCCCTTGCTTCATCCTGCAAAAATTCTTTTGACTGGAAATAATCCTTCATTTTCGACAATTCTTCATTATCTTTTTTAAATTCTTCGATTTGCTTCTCCAAGTCCCTGATTTCTTGGCTGATTTTAAAATAGCGATAACTCTCCCTACCAAGAGCAATCACCACAAGAATAAGAATGACTGTCAATACCAAACTAAAATATTTGGAATTGGAAAAATTATTTTTCATTTTGCTTTTAATATTTTTAAAAATACTTCTGAGGGAATGGTAATTCTACCGAATTGCGCCATTTTTTTCTTGCCTTTTTTCTGTTTTTCCAGAAGCTTTCTTTTTCTGGAATAATCGCCGCCATACAAATAGCCCGTCACATCTTTGCGCATCGCTCTCTTTGTTTCCCTTGCAACGATTTTTCCGCCAACTACTGCCTGAATCGGCACTGACCACTGATAATAAGGCAGGATTTCCTTTAATAGTTCAACCAATCTCTTGCCTTCTCTGTATGCTTCGCTACGCCTGACTATTTTGGAAAATGCCTCAATGTTTTCCTTATCAATCAATATATCAAGTTTTATTAAATCAGCTGGTTTATAATCTTTAATCTGGTATGACATTGAGGCATAGCCCGAACTCACGGTTTTAAGTTTATCATAAAATCCATGAAGAACAATGTCCAGGGGCGCTTCAAATTTAATGATAATTTTTTCATCGGTCAGCCAAGTAGTATCCTTGAATTCTCCGGGAAAATTACTTAATAATTTATTAATTGCGCCCAAATACTGATGGAAAACAATAATTTCCATATCCATAACTGGTTCTTCGATTTTATTGTCTTTATCTTTCCTGTAAACAACGCTCGGGGAAGTAGTAATCAAGTCCAACCCATAATCTCTTTTCAATCTTTCAGAAACAATTTCCAAATGGAGCATTCCTAAAAAACCGCACCTGAATCCGCGTCCCAATGCGCCGGAGGATTCAGGATTAAAAGACAGAGAGGCATCATTTAATTTTAATTTTCTCAAACCATCATTTAATAAATCGTAATCATCAGAATCAATCGGATAAAAACTGGCAAAGACAACCGGCTGGGGCTCTTTATACCCTTTAAGCGATTCTAAATTATAATTTGATGCCTGTAAGGTTATAGTATCTCCGACCCTGCATTTGTCTATTTCTTTTAACCCTGTTGCGATATAGCCGATTTCTCCTGATTTTAATTCTTTTCCCTCGACAAGCTCAGGGTGAAAGTATCCCAATTCCAGCGCTTCAGCATTTGCTTTTGCCTGCATCAAATAAGTTTTATTCCCTTTTTTTATTTGCCCGTTAAAAATCCTCACATAGGCAACAACGCCTTTATAAACATCATAGTCAGAATCAAAGATAAGAGCTCGCAGGTTTTTATCTGGCGAATCAATGGGTGCTGGTACTTTTTCAACCACTCTTTCCAAAAGTTTTTCTACATTTTCTCCGGTCTTGGCTGAAATTAAAATTATATCTTCCTTTTTAACATTTAAAAGCTTTTCAATCTCCTTAATTGATTGTTCAATATTGGCAGTCGGTAAATCGATTTTGTTAATTGCCGGAATTATAATTAGATTTTCTTTCTTGGCGAATTCTAAATTGGTTAATGTCTGCGCCTGAACGCCTTGAGTCGCATCAACTAAAAGTATTGCCCCTTCAACAGCTGCCAAACTCCTGGAAACTTCGTAAGAAAAATCAACATGACCTGGTGTATCAATTAGATTTAAAATATATTCTTTCCAAATCATTTTTACCGGCTGCATTTTTATCGTAATTCCTCTTTCTCTTTCAATCGCCATCCTGTCCAAAAATTGCGGCTGCATCTTCCTTGAATCAACTGTTTTGGTAATTTCTAAAAACCGGTCAGCTAAAGTTGACTTGCCGTGGTCAATATGCGCCATAATTACAAAATTTCTAATATTGTTCTGTGTCATAACCTTTCCTAAAGATTCTTTTCATAAATGATATTGGTTCCGGCAATTTATACGTCCAGGAAATCGCAAAATATACTCCTGCGCCAACCAACGCAGAAATTGCTGTTTGCAGGAATAAGCCGAAAAAAGTCTGCGTGTCAAAAAATAAATCAAGAATATGAAGACATCCGTAAATCACTATCACCATTAAGATACAGGAGATTATAATTTTGTAAACCGAATTTAAAACATATTGGACATTCCATCCTTTTGATTTTTTATTGAAAAATTTCATTAAAATAGCGAAGTTAAAAATATTGGATAAAGAAAATGCCAAAGGCAATCCTAAAACAGCGAATTTTTTGATGCCGCCTAATCTAAAAATATCTGAAAACAGTTGAGAAAATGAGTTGTCGTTATTCAGAATCCAAACAAAACCAAAGCTTAGGACAATATTTAAGCCAATACTGATTAAGCTGATTGAAACCGGAGTCCTAGTATCGTTAAGAGAATAAAATGCCCGAGAGATTAAAGGAATCAGGCTCTGGGCAAAAACACTAAACGCGAAAATACCCAAAGCTGCGGCAGTCAATCTCGTATCAACCCAGCCAAACTGGCCAGTGCCTAAAATCAATCTGATAATCTGGGCTCTTAATATGAAAAACACAGCTGTGATCGGCAAAACCAAATAAAGAATCTGGCTAAAAGACGAGGAAAAATCTTTTGAAAATTTTTCTTTATTTTCTTCAACAGAGGACTCGGCTAACCGCGGGAAAACAGCCATAGCAAAAGAAATTCCGATAATGCCTATTGGCACATACTGCAAATTATTGGCCAAATTGAAAATCGCGATACTGCCTACTGCCAAACTCGAAGCAATAGCCGTAATCACGACATAGTTAATCTGTGATCCGGCTAAGCCAATTATTCTGGGAATGGTTAATTTAATTATTTTTTTAATGCCTTGATGAAAGCTTAAAATAAATTTAAACCTAAATCCCGAATAGATTGCGCTCGGCACCTGAATTAAAAAATGTAAGAATGCGCCAAGCGCTACTCCCCAAGCCAACCCGACCAAGCCCATTTTGGGAACAAGGAAAACTATGCCAAAAATAATTCCCAGATTATAAAATATTGGGGCCAGAGAATAAACAAAAAAGCGGTGGAAATACTGCAAAACACCGCTTAAAATACTGCTCATGCCTAAAAATAACGGACTGAGAAACATAATCCTGGTCAACATAACAGTCATTTCTCTTTTCGCTCCGGAAAATCCCGGAGCAATAACTGAAATCACCCAAGGAGCTAATAAAATAAGCAATCCGGATAAAACTATTAGAATCAACAGAACTAAATTAAAAAGGCCGCTGGCCAAATGCCAGGCCTCCTTATCATCTTTTTTAAAATACTGAGCAAAAATAGGAATAAAAGCCGAGGAAATCGCACCCATAATTAAAATACTGTAAATCAAATCAGGCAAACGAAATGCAGTAAAATAGATATCTAATTCATCTCCTGCTCCGAATCTTCCAGCCAGTAATCTGTCTCTGAACAGACCTAAAATACGGCTCAATAAAGCCGTTGTTGCTAAAACAAGCGTAGCTGAAAAAACCGTTTTTGATTTGTGGTTCAAAATTCTGCCAACCATGCTGATTTGTTTTTATTGTAGCAAAATAGAAGAGGTTTGCCAAATAACTAAAATGAGTTATGATATAAATAGTATGAAGAAAATCCCCCGCAATTTATTGATTTTGGCAGTGATTTTACTAATCGCTATTATTTTTTTTATTGTCCTAGATATCGCTAATACTAATAAAATAAATCAAGGCATGAAAATAGCCGATATATCAATAAGCGGACTATCCATGGAAGAAGCCCTCGATAAAATAGAAGCCAATTACCAGCAACTCATCAAGAAAGATTTTAATTTACTCTATGAAAATTATCTTTGGACAGTCAATTTAAAAAGTCTAGGAATAGAAGTTGATATTATTAGAACCGTAAACCTGGCTTATGAACTCGGCCATAAGAAAAATGAGTTCTTATCAAATAGATGGTGGCAAATAAAATCTCTTTTCAGCTACACCTTAAAGCCAATTTGGAAATTAGATGAAGATAAACTGGAAAAATTCTTCAGAGAGAATTTGTACACAATTCACCAACCAGCGAAAAATTCTATTCTCGCCTACAATAAACAGACAGAAGGATTTGTTGTTGTGCCGAGTAAATCAGGAATTATCATAAACAAAGAAAAATTTAAAAACGATTTGGCAAGTGTTATAAATGTTTTCCAGACAAAAGACATTAAATTATCTTTATCTGATGATAAACCAAAAATAATCGAATCTGAAGCAGAAAAACTTATACCAGAAGCAGGAAGAATCCTAGAAAGCGCCCCGATTAAAATAATCGTGGGAGACAAACAAATAGATGAAATAAATCAAGATAACCTTTTGGAATTAATGGATCCTATACCAACGCTTAGTAGTGAAAAAATCAAGAATTATATTGTATTTCTCTCCCATTTAGTTGTTCAGAAACCAGTAGATGCGCAATTAACTGTTGTTAATAATAAGGTCACTAATTTTGCTTTGTCGCAGAAAGGAATAAGTTTAGATATTAATGACAATATTGATATTCTTAAAAGCGGAATTCTAAACAACCAAAAAGAAATTACTCTTAAAACTAGCGATACAAAACCGAAAATCAGTACTAAAGATATTGATAATTTTGGTATTACTTCGCTTTTGTCAAAAGGTGTTTCGAATTTCGCCGGCTCGTCAGCTGATAGAATTGCCAATATAAGAATAGGCGCAGCAATATTCAATGGTATTCTGCTAAAACCAAATGAAGAATTTTCTTTCAATAATCTGCTAGGCGATGTTGGTCCGGAACAAGGATATAAACCAGGGTTAGTGATTAAAAAAGATAAAATGGTCCCGGAATACGGGGGCGGGCTTTGCCAGGTTTCTACTACAACGTTCAGAGCTGCGATATTTGCTGGACTAGAAATTACCCAGCGTTATCCGCACGCTTTTCCGGTTAAATACTATAATCCACAAGGATTCGATGCCACTATCTATCCTCCTATGCCTGATTTAAAATTTATAAACAACACTCCTGGCTACATTCTTATTCAGACAAAACTTGTTGGCAAGGAATTAATTTTTGAATTTTATGGAACTAATGACCAGAGAAAAGTTGAAGTTATTGGGCCGGAACAATACGATATCCAGCCCGATGGTTCAATGAAAGCAAAACTAATCCAAAAAGTTTTTGATAAAAACGGAAATATCATCATCAATAAAACATTTCTTTCAGATTACAAATCGCCTTCTTTGTATCCGGAAGAAAAAACTCCTCTGGAATAAAAAAGTGTTCGGGGGGAGAGTCGAACTCCCACGGGTTTCCCCATTAGCTCCTAAGGCTAACGCGTCTGCCAGTTCCGCCACCCGAACAACAATTAAATCTTATCCCAAATTATCCTAAAAATCAATCGCCACACTCTCAAAGAGTGTGGCGAAGCTTCGAAGCTCGTCAGAATTTAAATCTTTGCAATTAATAACTGCCGCAAGGATTGCCAAAAGGATTAGGTGTAATACCACCACCAATCAATAATCCTTCAACCAAACTAAGTATAAAGGTCGCAGCAAAAATTATGGCAATGCCAATTATAGCATTGATAATCAATTTTTTCGCTTTGCTTGCTTTTTCATCATCACCTCCTGCAGTCATATATTGAATACCGCCTATAATCAGGAAAATCACCGCTAAACCAAAACCCAATGCCGCAATGACAACCTTAATTTTGTTCAAAATATTACAGATAGCAATCTCTGGATTTACAGCCGCAGCGCTGGCAAATAATGGTAAAACCATTAAAGACAATAGGACAACTGGTAAAAGTTTTTTCATATATATTTTAATTACTATATTTATCTTCCGACCTTTAAGAATTATACGCCAAGACTATTTTCTATTATTTCCATCACCATCCCCAAGATAAAAGAAAAGGCTAATACTATAGCAAAACCGATAACACCATTAGTTATAATCTTTTTTGCTCTTTTTGTCTTCTCTTCATCATTGCCAGCCGTCATATAAGTAACACCTCCGACAATAATAACGATTACCGCTATTCCCAAAGAAAGTCCGTATAATATTTTTTGGATATCCTCCAATAAATAGCATAATTTTGAGGTATATTCTGGCAAGCTACCACATCTGATAAGAATTATGCTAGCATGGGCGATTACGGGAAAAAGCACAAAAATTGTTGCAAGAACCGGAATTAAATATTTCATATTAATCAAATAAATTATTAATTATTTATTTTTTCCCTACAATTTCTCCAATAAGTCCAATAATAAAATCTACTGCCACTACAATTGCTACGCCAATAAGCGTGTAAAGAATGGTTTTTTTGGCTTTTGCCGCTCTTTCTTCATTTCCGGCTGAAGTCATATACTGAATTCCAGCAATTATAATCATAATTGTTCCTATACCAATAGCCAGAACCTTTAATAAACCTCCTATAGCACTTATTATCTTTCCGATATCATCATATTTCAATGGATTTTCAATAACCACAGCATTGACAACCAAGGAACCGGCTATCAAGGCCATAATACAAATTGTTATAATAGGCAATAATTTCCCGCCAAAAGCGCTTTGCGCATTTAGGCGGGCCCGCCTGCTTGCAGGGCTTGCGGCGGGTTTCTTGTTTTGGTTCTGTTTCATATTTTTGTTACCCTGAACCTTTATAATTAATCTTTCATTAATAAATTTATTTGGTCATTGGCAATTTCAATAGCTTTTTCTATATTGGCGCTACCAAGCACAACTGACTCAATGGCGTCAGAGAAAATCTTCTCTATTACTGGCGGATCAATCTGGTACCAGCTACGTGCAGTCAAACTTTGACCAACAAAGACCGCTAAATTAAGATTATCGCCTTTTTGCCAATCAATCAAGTCCCTTCTGCTAGTTGGCCTACCTGTTTTCTGCGTATAGCGTTTATTAATTTCCTTTTGGGTTAAATAGAGCAAAAATTTCCAGGCCTCTTCTGGGGATTTTGTTTTTTTAGAAACTGTATAAGCCCAGTAATTGGCATAATTTATATCAAATTCGCGGTCTTTAATCTGAGGCATTGTGGCAATGCCGTAATTCAAATAAGGAGCTTTTGAGGCAATGTTCTGGATATGATAAGCATAACCGAACATCATTGCAGATTTTCCATCAGCAAAAGCATCTATTGAATAAGGCACCTGCCTGTTCCAAGTATAATTTCTTTTGCTCGGATTTGAAAAATCCGTATAAAAACGCAAAGCATCTTTGCCTGGATAATAGGTTTCGTCTTTCAATATTACGCCTTTATTAATGGTGCTTGTTTTTTTGTCTTCGCTCACCATTTGTGTGCCATTCTGTAGCATCAAAAGCGACAGAATATCAGTTGCCCGGTTTATATTTTCAGCTGTGCCAATGGCCGCGCCCGCGCGCTCTATTCCTCCCCATTGGTTTTTTGTTGTTAGTTTGTCTAAATCCTCAATCAACTCTTCCCATGTTTCCGGCGGACTGGAAATGCCGGCGCTGTTGAAATAGTTTTTGTTATAAAATAAAGCCAAAGTATCAATATACAATGGCAATCCGTAAATTTTCCCACTGTCAACCAAATCGTGTTCAGCAACTTCAACAAATATTTTCCTGAAATCAGCAAGTAATAAAAGATCTTCCGGCATTTCCTTTATTTTTTCTTTGTGTTTGGCCAGCCACGTATTATGTATCAGCCAAATATCCGGACCTTGGTCAACAGCAAAAGCGTCAACTAATTCTTTCTCATAAGTCTCGAAAGATTTCTTTTTATAAATAATTGTTACCTGACATTCGGCTGTTTTTTTATACTCGTCAATAAACTCGTTGTAAATCTCTGATTCATCATAAACCCCCCACATTTCCAAATTTGCTGGCTTGCATTTCTCCCTACTCATCAGTCCAAAAATAATCACAACGATTATTATCGCAATCGCTGCGCAGACAATGATTAAAATTTGTTTCTTTTCCATTTTATTTAGTAAATATCATTCCCCAGTGGTATTTATCAACTAAAATATCTTTTTTGAAAATCAATCCGTTCTCTTCGGCCAGTTTTTTAATATTTTCTATTGGCACAATTAATTCTTTGGACGGACCTAATGGCTGGTTTGCGCGCCAGTCTATAATTGCCAATTCTCCGCTTTTTTTCAAAACCCTGACTGCTTCTTTTATTATACCAGGTTTATTATCTGACTGGAATAAAATATTGGATAATAAAATTAAATCCATTGAATTATTATCCAGTCCTGAACTATTTAAAACCTCTAAATTACAGCGCCTGACCACAATATTAAAAAGTCCTTCAATCTTCGCTTTGCTGCGTACAGATTCGAGAGCTGAGTCCAAAACGTCTAAAGCATATACCTTGCCTTGTTCAAAAACCATTTTAGCCATTGGAATCACAAAATAACCCGCTCCACAGCCAAAATCAACAACCTGCATTCCTTTGGCAATATTGAGTTGTTTTATTGTTTCCCCTGGATTAAGAAAACCACCAGTACCTAATGTCATAAATTTTAAATTATAAATTTTAGACGCATGCAATTGAAGCAACTTTGTCTTTATCAGCCAATTTCATAATTCTCACACCTTGCGTTACTCTTCCTAATTTTGAAATGTTTTTGATGCTTGTTCTAATTACATTACCTTTTTCAGAAGTAACAATTAAATCCTCTTTTTCCGGCGTAATCATTCTAATTCCGATTAATGAACCGGTTTTTTCAGTAGTATTGGCTGCCTTTATGCCCACACCACCGCGGCGCTGGACTTTGAAATTATCAACCGGCGTTCTTTTGCCATAACCATTAGAACTTACAACTAAAATATCCGGATTTAATTTTTTTGTATTAGCAGTAATTATTTCCATACCCACAACCGCGTCTGTAAATTCTTCCTTGTCTTTTGATTTTATCACTCTCAATTTTACGCCTCTCACGCCCATAGCATTTCTGCCCATCGGTCTTAAATCTTTTTCTGAAAATTTAATTGCCTGGCCCAGTTTTGTCACCAGCATTATTTCATCATCGCCATGTGTTATTTTCACCCATTTCAAATCATCGCCTTTATCCAGGGTAATTGCCGCCATTCCACCTTTCCTGATATTTCTAAACTTATCAACCTCTGTCTTTTTTATTATACCCTTTTTTGTGACCATTGCCAAAAATTTCGACTGGATGTTATTTCCATTGGTGCCTTTTTTCTCCCGTTCCAGCGGCACTACTGCGCTGATTTTTTCTTCTGAAGACAGCCCCAGAATATTCACAATTGCCCTACCTCTGGAAACCCGTGTTGCTTCCGGAATCTCATAGGCCTTATTCTGAAAAACTTTTCCTTTATTACTGAAGAAAAGCAAATCATCATGGGTTGAACAGACAAAGAAATGCTCGACAAAATCTTCTTCTTTTGTTTTGATGCCGATCATTCCTTTGCCCCCGCGATTCTGGGCGCGATATGACTTGGGATCAACTCTCTTGATATAGCCGGTATTGGTAACCGTAACAATTATTTCCTGGTCTGCTATTAAATCTTCTTCGGCAAATTCTCCGACTTTTGACGTAAATACTTTTGTCTTTCTCTCGTCTCCGTATTTCTGCCTAATTTCCAGCAATTCATCTTTGACTTTTTTCAAAATCTTTTTAGGATTAGCTAAGATATCTTCAATTTCTTTTATCAATTTTAATTTCTCTTCTAATTCATCAAGAATTTTCTTTCTCTCCAGCCCAGCCAGTGTTTGAAGCCTCATTTCCAAAATTGCATTTGCTTGAATTTCGGTCAGTTTGAATGTTTTCATCAATCCGAGTTTTGCATCTTCGCGGTCCTTGGATTTTTTAATCAGCTCAATTACTTTATCAATGTTTTTCAGTGCTTTAGCTAATCCTTCCAATATATGAACTCTTTCTGTTGTTTTGGCCAATTCAAATTTGTATCTTCTGGTTACAACAATTTGACGGTGCTCGATAAACTGGGTCAATACTTGTTTCAATGACAAAGTTTGCGGCTGGATTCCTTCGGTCAAGGCCAGCATATTCAAATGAAAGGTCTTCTGGAGTTCTGTGTATTTGTATAATTTATTTAAAATTTTCTGCGGGAAAGCGTCGTTTTTTAATTCAATCACAATTCTTATTCCGTCTTTATCGGATTCATCACGAATATCTCTTATGCCTTCCAGTTTTTTCTCTTTTACTAAATCAGCAATTTTTTCCAGCAATGTTGATTTATTGGTCTGATAAGTCAATTCTGAGATAATTATTCTGAATTTGCCCTTTTCTTCAATAATATCTATTTTTGCCCTGTTTAATATCGGACCTTTACCGAAAACATATGCCTGAATTATTTCTTTTTTATTGTAAATTTCTCCGCCAGTCGGGAAATCCGGGCCCTTAATAAACTGGAATAAATCTTCAACAGTGGCCTTTGGATTATCAATTAAATGATTTGTAGCATCAATTACTTCTGTCAGATTATGAGGCGGAATACTGGTTGCCATGCCAACAGCAATGCCCAGCGTCCCATTTAAAAGAAGCTGGGGAATGCGCGAAGGCAGGACTTTCGGCTCTACACGGGTATTGTCATAATTTGGAACAAAATCAATAGTATCTTTTTCGATGTCTTTAAGCATTTCTTCAGCAATCGGGGTCAAGCGAGTTTCAGTATAGCGCATAGCAGCAGCATTATCTCCGTCAACCGAACCAAAATTGCCCTGGCCATCCACCAATGGATATCTCATTGCAAAATCCTGTGCCATTCTGACCATAGAATCATAAACAGCCATATCGCCATGCGGATGATATTTACCCAATGTTTCTCCGACAACTGTTGCTGATTTTCTGTATTTGGCGCCGGAAGACAATCCCATATCATGCATAGCATATAAAATTCGGCGGTGGACTGGTTTCAATCCATCGCGTACATCAGGCAATGCCCTAGCCACGATAACACTCATGGCATAATCTAAATAGGATTCCTGCATTTCTTCGGTAATTTCTTTCAATTCAATATTTTTCTTCGGACCTTCGTTTATATCCTGATTGCCTTTGTTTTCTTTATATTTATTGTTGTCCTGTTTCTCCTTCATTTATTTTGTCTTTAACATTTTTAAAACTTGCTTCCAATTTTTCTTTAATTAGGGAAAAATCCTTGCCTATGCTTTCAAATAAAGATGGAATTTTCGTATCTCCGATGCCTTGTTCAATTTTTTTGGTATCCAAATTGCTGGAAAAAGAAAAAAGCCAGATTATGATAATAATTATCATTACGCAAATGCTTGCTGCCCATACAATCAAAACTCTGGTTTTTTTTGGCTTTTTTTGCAAATTGTCTATAAAGCTCATAATGGTTTCATTACCACTACTTTCATATCCTCTCCTAAATCAAGCTTTTTGACATCAAGCTCATCCACTGTTTTCTGCTGGACTCCGATTTCCTTTAAAAAATCATCAACTTTTTCAAGTTTGATATTTATACCTGGTATTTTATAATGCATTGGAATTGTAATACTCGGCTCAATCTGGTTTATAATCTTAACTGCTCCTTCTCCGTCTATTGTCCATGTCCCGCCGACCGGAACCATTAAAATATCGATTTCTCCCATTTTATCCAACTGCTCATCAGTTAATTCTTTCTGTCCCAAATCACCTAAGTGGCAAATCTGCATATTTTCTGCTTCAATTACATATATTGTATTCACGCCATTTTCGCTGCCCTTGGAATTGTCATGATAAGAATATACGCCTTTAATCGGAACTCCTTTAATATCATATTCTCCCGGACCACTAATCACAAACGGCGTGCCGCTCACGGCTTTAAGATTATTATGGTCGTGATGGTTATGGGTAATTAAAACAACGTCAGCCCCGCCGCGCGGAGGATTCAGTCCTATTTCTTTGTCAAATGGGTCAATAAGTATGGTGATTTTTCCGCCATTATTAGATTTAACCAAAAGCTTAAAACAGCTTTGACCATGCCAAGTAATTTTCATATTTTAATTATAGCATAAAAAAAGCGGAGTGAATACTTGCCAAAAAAATAAACATGTTTTATACTTTTAGGATATGAAAACAGAAGTTAAAAATTCACCATTAATGCAAAAACTCTTTGACCAAGAGACTTTTAATATTCCCAAGGTTGGTGATGTTGTTGAGGGTAATGTTATTGCTTTAAAGCCAAGCATTATTTATCTTGATTTGGGCAATTTTAAAAACGGGATAATTCTGGGAAGCGAAATCAAAAAGCATCCTTTCGAGTTTAAAAATGTTAAATTAAATGACATTCTAATGGTAAAAATTATTTCCATTGATAATGAAGATGGCTATGTCGAGGTTTCTCTGCTCAAGGCTGGTGAAGAAAAAACCTGGAAAGGTTTAAGAGAAAAATTGGAAAAAAATGAAATTATTGATGCTATGGTTACCAAGGCAAATAAAGGCGGATTAATGATAGAAGTTAATGGGATTGAGGCATTTATGCCTGTTTCTCAATTGTCTTCATCCCACTATCCGAGAGTTGAAGGTGGAGATAAAACAAGAATCCTTTCCGAATTGAATAAACTGATCGGCCAGACGCTTAAATTAAAAATAATCGATGTTAACCAGCGGGAGAAAAAAATAATTGTTTCAGAAAAAGCAACAGAAGAAAAGAAATTAAAAATTGCTCTGGAAAAATACAAAGTCGGAGACACAGTTGAAGGGATTATCACCGGCATTGTTGATTTCGGCGCATTTATAAAATTCCCTGTCCGCCAAAGCCTTGGCGACGGCGGAGATGAACTTGAAGGATTGATCCATATTTCCGAAATGAACTGGCAGATTATTGATAACCCAAATGAAATTTTCAAAGTCGGCGACAAAGTTAAAGCCCAGATAATTGAAATAGATGGAGATAGAGTTTCTTTATCAACCCGGGCATTAAAAAAAAATCCATGGGCTAATGTTGAAGAAAAATACCAGACCGGACAAACAGTCAAAGGAACTGTTACGAAATTCAATCCTTTTGGCGCTTTTGTAAAATTAGATAAAAATATCCAGGGCTTGGCGCATATTTCCGAATTCGTCACTGAAGCTAAAATGCAGGAAACATTAAAACTCAACAAAGAATACAATTTTAAGATTTTATCCATTAAACCGTCAGAATACAGAATGGCATTGAAGCCGATATTGGAATAAAAAATAATGGGCTTGACCCCGTAGTGAATTTTGGACTGCTCCGACTCTGGTCGGAGCATTTCAATTTTAATTAGTCCAAAATCTACTACAGGGTTGACAGATTTTTTGTTTGGGTATATAATAGTAGTATAAGTCCTTAGCTTAAAGCAAGGCAAGGAGGATAAAATGTTCATTTTTACTTTTGGTTCCATCCGGGTTTCGTTCCGAATGGTGGTCAAGTTTTTCAAAGGGGACGGGAAATTATTTTCCCAGCCCTGCGAAAAATGGATTGGAAAAGAAGGCAAGCAGTTCACGTTATTCAACGGCGTGAAGATTGAGCACAACAACAAGCTTTTCCGGCAAAATCAGTTCACCAAATTCGCGGTGACTGATGAGAGTGGAAAAGTTCTCGATGCTCAGTATCCGCACGAACCAGACGTTTGGAGATTCGAAACCATGAAACGAATCAAGGTACGCCTCTGGTCAAACGGAACATCTGCTGAATTTCTAACAGAGTACTTCCTGGACGAAAAGAGAGGCATCTATCGCCTTCGTGTAACTAATCCAGACAAGAACGCACGGCTCATCAAGAAATCCACGCCCAAGCCCGCGTCCGAAAAACTGTCCCAACAAACGAAGACGGCTCCGGCCATCGATCCCAAGACGGCAAATGAAATCGCCAATCTTCAAGTGGACCCTTTTCGCAAACACGAAGGATCCAATGGTCATGTCAACGGACGACAAAACCATAACCGTGGCAATGGCCGCCGACACCGCGAACTGTACCAATAACGAAACCCTCTGCCCTCCGACTCCGGTCGGAGGGCATCTTTTTTATTTGAATTTTTCCTAAATCATGGTATGATAATATTTATGAACCCCGATACTGAATTTTCGACTGGTCCGATGTCCATCGGACCGCAATCGGGGCATGATAAATCAATAATAGATTATTAAAATAATAAACATTAATTGATTTTCGGCAAAAATGATTATAAATATGTCGAAAATCTAGTACGGGGTGAAAACTTTTATCAAAAATTTATTAATCGCATTTTTTGTTCTACTTATAATATCAGGGATTTTTACTATCTATAATTCCTCATTCACCTCAATAGAAACAATTCCTCTGAACCAGGTGGTTTCTTTAATTAATGAAGACAGGGTGGCGAAAATAACCATCCAGTCAAATAAATTGGAAATCCTACTTAAAGATGAAACCAAGAAATTAAGCCAAAAAGAAGGGGAAGCCGGACTCAGCGAATCTTTGAAAAACTTAGGAGTTGATGCGAATAAATTAAAAGGGGTTGCTCTTGAAATAAAAGATGAATCAGGTATTATATATTGGATTGAAAATCTTTTACCATTCCTTCTGCCATTTCTCCTAATTGGGATATTTATATGGATTATGTTCCGCCAGGCGCAAAAAGGCCAAACCCAGGCATTATCTTTTGGTAAATCGAATGCTAAAATGAATGAACCGGAAAAAGGCAAAAGGATCACTTTTAAAGATGTGGCTGGAATTGAGGAAGCAAAAGAAGAATTAAAAGAAATTGTCGAGTTTTTAAAATTTCCCAAGAAATTCACTGATATCGGAGCCAGAATCCCAAGAGGAGTGCTTTTAATGGGCCCTCCGGGATGCGGAAAAACTTTATTGGCCAGAGCAACAGCAGGCGAAAGCAATGTCCCCTTTTTCCATATTTCCGGTTCGGAATTCGTAGAAATGTTTGTTGGTGTCGGCGCTTCAAGAGTCAGGGATTTATTTCAAACAGCAAAAAAACATGCGCCGGCAATTGTATTTATTGATGAAATTGACGCTGTTGGCAGGCACAGAGGCGCAGGATTAGGCGGAGGACATGACGAAAGAGAGCAAACATTGAACCAGATTTTAGTTGAAATGGATGGATTTGATAATAATACAAATCTGATTGTAATGGCAGCTACTAACCGGCCTGATATTCTGGACCCTGCTTTGTTAAGACCAGGGAGATTTGACCGCAGAGTTATCTTGGATATGCCGGATATTAATGAACGCGAAGATATTTTAAAAATCCACGCAAAGAATAAAAAACTGGCTGATAATGTTAATATCAGACAATTAGCAGAAAGAACTCCTGGATTCTCCGGAGCAGACCTCGCTAATTTGGTTAATGAAGCTGCGATACTTGCGGCCAGAAAAAATCAAAAAACGATAACACAATTGGATTTAACGAATTCAATTGAAAAGGTTTTATTGGGTCCAGAAAGAAAAAGCCACATCCTGACAAAAAAAGAAAAAGAGATTGCCGCTTATCATGAAGCAGGACACGCTCTGATTAATGCGAGCTTAAAGCATACTGACCCAGTGCATAAGGTCTCAATTATTTCCCGAGGCAGAGCAGCCGGGTATACCCTAAAACTTCCATCAGAGGATAAACATTTAAGAAGTAAATCAGAATTTGTGGATGAGTTGGCAGTATTGTTGGGTGGTTATTGCGCTGAAAAATTAATTTTTAATGAACTAACTACTGGCGCATCGAATGATTTGAAAATAGCTTCTGAATTAGCAAGGGATTTGGTTACTAAATATGGAATGTCAGAAAAGCTGGGACCAGTGAGTTTTGGGGGCCACGAAGAATTGGTATTTCTTGGAAGGGAAATTTCCGAAGGCAGGAATTTTTCGGAAAAAATAGCTTCGGAAATTGATGAAGAAGTAAAGAAATTCATTCGCGATGCTGAAAATGTTGCTGACAAAACATTAAAAGCCAAAAAGTCAAAACTCGCACTGATTGCCAAAGAATTAATCACAAAAGAAACCATCGAAAAGAAAGAATTTGAAGCGCTCATGGCAAAATAACGGCTTGCGCATGTAGCTCAGTTGGTTAGAGCACGGCTCTTATAAAGCCGGGGTCCTTGGTTCAAGTCCAAGCATGCGCATTTACGAAACGGGCGCGTAGTTCAGTGGTAGAACGCTACATTGACATTGTAGAGATCAGAGGTTCGATCCCTCTCGCGCCCATATGGAAATTCCGATTATTTACGAGGATAATAATATAGTTGTAATAGATAAGCCAGCTGGATTATTGGTTCATCCAGTGACAAATGAAAAAAATACTTTACTGGATTTTTTGAAAACCAAATACCCCAAGGCGCAATTGGTGCATCGCTTAGACCAGGACACTTCAGGCGTAATAGTTGCGGCGAAAAATGAAAAAGCGTATGAATTTCTGAAAAACCAATTTTTAAACAGAGAAATTAAGAAAAAATATCTTGCCCTGGTCCATGGAATTTTGAAAGACAAAAAAGGCATAATCGTTAAATCAATTTCCAAGTCCAGAAAAAGAGGAGGTTCGCAAACAACAGCGCCAATCGGAAAAACAAGAGAAGCAATCACCAGATATGAAGTAATAAAAGAATTCCCTGATTATTCCTTACTAGAAATTTCTCCTGAAACCGGCCGCACTCACCAAATCAGGGTCCATCTCGCTTCAATCGGCCACCCGATTACTGGCGACGAAAAATATAAATTCAAAAGGCGAAAAATAATCAAGGGATTAAATCGCCAATTTCTACATGCTAAATATTTAAAACTTTCTCTGCTTGACGGAGAAATAAAAGAGTTTTATTCTGAATTACCAGAAGAACTAAGTAAAATATTAAAAAAACTATGACAAACAAATTAGATGCATTTACTAAAAAACGTTTGAGAACCGATGTCCCGGAAATAAAATCCGGAGATATTGTTTGCGTTCACGTAAAACTTGCAGAAAAAACAAAAGCAGGCGGAGATAAAACTCAGGCATTTGAAGGATTGGTAATCGCCAAAAAACACGGCAAAGGAATGGAAGGGACATTTACAGTAAGAAAAATTTCCGAGGGAGTCGGAGTGGAAAAAATCTTCCCTCTGCATTGCCCGTCAATTGTCAAAATTGAGGTTTTAAAACATTCGAAAGTCAGGCGCGCCAAACTCTATTACATGAGAAAAAGAACTGGCAAGAAAGCCAAGATGCGTTCCGAGATTGCTGTGTAATCTCGCGCGGGTGCTGTAATTGGTAGCCAGGCTAGCCTAAGGAGCTAGTGGGAATTATCCCGTGGAGGTTCGAGTCCTCTCCCGCGCACCAGTAAGGAATTTGCAAGTGGTTTTGGTTCGCCTCGCGGAGTTTATCCCGCTTCTGGCGGGACTCGGCGATTAAATTGTATTCAATTTTGGGCGAAAAAATCAGCTGACGATTTCGTTCTGGGAAAAGAAAATTTTTTCATTTTTGTATTTAATGGAATTCCTGCGAATTTCTTTTTTGTTTCAGCCAATTCTGAAAAATTGGACGACTACGTTTTCTAACCAATAGCTTTTAACCACTCGAGTGGTGTTAAATAATTAATTCCGAGATGCAATCTTTGATTATTGTAATAAGGTAAATATTCATTGATTGCTTTCTGAAATGACTTTAGATTCCGGTTAACTTTATTCAAACATTCTTCTTGTATTGTTCTATTAAATCTCTCAATGTGTCCGTTGTCGTTGCTTTTTCTGACACGAATATGGCGGTGCGAAATTGAGAGTTTACCTAAATGTTCCGTAAACCAAACAGAAAATTCAGAACCATGATCAGATTGTATCATTTTAAAATTAAATCCTGCATATTTTAATGCTTCTTTTACAAATTTTAAACTGTTCCAGGTGTTAATCCTTAAGCTTGTCTTAGCGTACGCCCAACGGGATGCAACATCCAACAATGTGTAAACATAAAATCTTTTGTCTCCGATAACGAAGTGTATTGTATCTATTTGAACCAAATCCCCAGCTAAAACAGCTTCTGGACGGCTTTCTGAGAAGTGCCAACGTTTCCATGGACTACGATATCTGATTAACCCTTGTCGTTTTAATGTACGTTTGACACTGGATAAGCTGACAATGATTCCTTGTTTTAACAATTCTCGATGGACTACCTCCGCGCAACGATTTCGTTTTTGCCTTTGTTTAACAATTGCATCGATAGTTTCTGGTTTTAATTGTTTTGGGTGATGCTTGGGCCGAGACGAAAAAGTTGGAATTACCAATTTTCCATGCCAGCCATAGACTGGTTTCCTTTTCAGCCATAATCTTACAGAGCAATGACTGAATCCTAAGTGTTTGGCTGCCTTTCTGATTGACCAGCCTGACTTTACTAAACGAACTGCCTCCATGCGGACGGAGGGCAGATTGGGATTATTTGAATATGCCATATACATACATCTTAACCCCAGAAGTGGTTAGAAGCTATTGAACCATTACGCGACTATTGACATCTGTGTTGTTATATGCTATACTCTTTACAGAATTCAGAAATGATAGTTTTTGGCTGAAATGGTGCGATTTTTGCACCTTGAACAATAAAAAATTTTAAGAGGAGGTAAAAAGCAATGACAATCAAAAAAGGAGGAAAGACAATGAGAATTTATGAGCCCCTCGCTGGTGAAGAAATTAGCGAGATAGCACAGAACATGGTTACCCTTGAAGGGCGACGCGCCATCCGTCGTGAGGAAGCGATAGACAGCGACGAAAGATGGGAGGCGTCCCCCGAATGTCGGCGTCAGCGCGCAATCCGCGAAGGGCAAAAGGCGGAACGCCGCCGCGAGATGCTGAATGAATCCATTGGAGGTCGGGAATACGACGAAAACCCCTAACTCCACATCAGTCCGAAGTGAGCCGGACAACATCTGCTCACATTCAAGTCCCTTGCGGAATCCAATTCTGCTTGGGACTTTTTTTAATTTTTAATTTCTGAATCTAAAATTTCATAAAACAATTTGCCACCAAAGAAAAACTTGAAATTGTCAGCGGTGCGGCTCCGCCGCCTTTCCGAATTTTCGTGGGGGAATTTTTCCGGAAAAATGCGTTCGGACTAATTCAAGAATACAGCACAAAAATACGGCTTCATCCGAAGTCGTATTTTTTATTTGGAGCGGGAGACGGGATTCGCACCCGCGACCTCTTCCTTGGCAAGGAAGCGTTCTGCTGCTGAACTACTCCCGCATTAATTTATACATTTTTATATAATAGATCAGTCCAAACCATGATTTTCTCTTTAATCCCACGACTCAAAACCTGAATCATGCAAATTCCATTTTCTAATCTTTTTGTTGGATGTTTCCCTTTTATAAATTGTGTTTTATAAAATTGCGATAAAGGAATCTTAATTATATTTCTCCAAAACAATTTACACTTTTTTTCTTTTAAATCAGGATATAAAATCAATGTACATTTAATTTTTTCTTTCGGCACACCAATAATATTAACTAAAAATTTAGTAAAAACTTTTATCAATCTATAATCGGTATTAGATAATCTTACTTTTCCGTTTTTTAAAACAGAATCTCCTTCGCCCCAATATAAATTAATTCCTGAAATAAAAAGTGGATCTCTGAAAAGTTTTTTAAATTCTTTTCTTGCCTCAATTCTAAAACTTTCTCTCCACTTTTCCCATTTTTCTATTCTGGTTTTATTTATTAATTTCAATCTCGTCTTGAATAAAAGTATATTTCTTGTATTTAGTTTATTTTTGATGTTCTTTGACCAATTTTTGTCGCCAAACCAATAAACTAAAGTACTTTTGGGAATTCCCAATTTTTGACTAATTTGATTATAACTTTTATTTTGCTTCCTAAGTTTTATTGCAGAATATCTATCTTTTCTCATAAATCGATTCGAACTACTGATTATTACATTTATATTATATCACAATAGTGCTAATTGTAAAAGAACTGAAATACAAACTACAAAATACTAACTACCTATTTGCCGAGGGAGAGGATCGAACTCTCGACACCGCGATTTTCAGTCGCGTGCTCTACCACTGAGCTACCTCGGCGTAATTTTTATTCTATCAAAAATATTAATTTTTACAATGAGGCCAGGATGGGAATTGCACCCATGTATATTGGTTTTGCAGACCAATGCCTTACTGCTTGGCTACCTGGCCGAAACGTATTCTGCGCTTGCCCCGTTAAATGGGCGATTAGGGAATCGAACCCCATTCTCTTCGATGTAAACGAAGCATTCTACCAGTGAACTAATCGCCCTTTAAAAATGGGCGAGGAGGGAGTCGAACCCTCATGGGCAAAACCCGCAACATTTTAAGTGTTGTGCGTATACCATTCCGCCACTCGCCCGTATTTAATTTTTTAAGTTTCTCAAAATTCTCTCTATTCTGCCTGCTCTTTCTTCGGTTCTATCTAATATAAATCTTATTCTTGGAACAAATTTTATTTTGATTGCTCTATTTAAAACTTTCTGTAAATTGGGTGATTGTTTTTTTAAAATTTTCAAAGCTTCTTCTGAGTACTTGAATGGAAATACGCTTACTTTTATTCTAGTATATTTCAAATCTTTTGAGGTATCAACACTCTGCACGGTAATTAAAGCATTTTGAATAAGTATCTCTTTAAAGATAATTTCTGCGATTTTTTTCTTTATTAACTCATTCACCCTGTCAATTCTATTTTTCATAATTCTCTCTTCTTTCTTTCAACTCGGTAACACTCCAAAACATCTCCTTCCTCAATTATGGCATTGCCTTCAAACATAATTCCTGCTTCTCTTCCCTTTTCAACCTCTGCCATATCTTGTTTATTGTGCTGGAGCTGGATTATTTTTCCAGTGCCGACTTTCTCCTCATTACGCATAATATCGATATGGGTTTTATTGACGATTTTCCCCTCCGAAACCTTTCCGCCGACAATCATTCTCGTTTTCTCCCTCCTGAAAATCGCAATGACTTTTAATTTACCTAAATCCTCCCTATTGGATTCCAGCTCCAATAATTTGGAGGCTTCTTTTTTAATCCCCTCAAATAATTCATAAATAATATCGTAATTCCTGATTTTCACTCCGCTTCTTTTCGCCATATTCTCAATATCGCTTGAAGTTTTAACCCTAAATCCGATGATTACTGCATCAGCCGGATAAGCCAATTTAACATCAGCTTCGGAAATATCGCCAACATCAGCTTTTAAAATCTTTAGGCCGATATTTCCCAATTCTAATTTTGCCAAGCTTTCGCCAATTGCTTCAAGCGAACCATGAACATCGGTTTTCAAAATTACATTCACTGCTTTCTCTTTATCAACACTTTCAGAATCGAGATGGCCCGCTGGCACGCTCCAGCTTTTAACGAATTTTTCTTTTAATTTAGCAACAGCAGCTTCCTCGCTTTCAACCTTCTCAAACATGTCTCCCACAACTGGCACTTCATTCAAACCAATAACTATTGCCGGCGTACTTGGTTCTGCTTTGTCAATTTTTTCTCCTTTAAAATCATTTAAATTTTTTACTTTCCCATAAGCGCTTCCGCAAACAACCCATTGCCCGACTTCTAAAATTCCTTCCAATACAAGAAAAGTTGCAGTAGCGCCTTTTCTTGAATCCATATACGATTCAATAACCACCCCGCTTGCGGGCTTTAAAATATCAACCTTTATTTCTTCCATCTCTGCCAGTAAAATAATCATTTCCAGAAGCTCGTCAATGCCTATTCCGGTTACAGCTGAAACTTTTATTGCAGGAGTTTTTCCACCTCTCTGTTCAACCATCAACCCTTCTTTTTCCAATTCGCCGATTGTTTTTTCAAAATTAGCCAGCGGATTATCCATCTTATTCACTACCACAATTGTCGGCAATTCTTCTTTTTTAATGCAGTCAATAACCTCTTTTGTCTGCGGCCTTACTCCTTCTTCGCCAGCAACAACCAAAATTGCGATGTCAGCTGTTTTCGCGCCCCTTGAACGCATTTGGCAAAATGCCTCGTGCCCAGGAGTATCAATAAAAGTAATTAGTTTACCTTTGTATTCAATCTGGTAGGCGCCGATATGCTGAGTAATCCCACCAGATTCTTTAGTAACAATATTAGTCTTCCTGATTGTATCTAATAGAGTGGTTTTGCCATGGTCAACGTGGCCTAAAACGACCACAACAGGTGGTCTAACCATAAAATTTTGATTGTCTTTATTTTTTGTCATTTTATTGCTTTCTTAATTGCCTCTTGTTCTTCATCAGATAAGTTGTAAGTCGACTTTCCTATTTTTATCGGCTTAGTATAAACTCTTGTTCCTTCGCGGGTGTAGAGTGAAGATATAACTATTCCGTCATCATTGCTGTCTAATAGCGCAATAGCAAAACTCTGGTCCCCACCTACATCTTTAAACGGATTAAATCTGACCACGCCAACTTTAGTAATTGAAATATCGCAGATTTTTTGAAGTTCTTTACTATGGTCGTGAAGTTTCTTAATGTCATTTTTCACTTCTTTAATAATTTTATTCTGTTCCATTACCACTTCCTCAATATCCGCCACCTTCGCGCCTTTCATAAAAATCTTAATTTTCTTCCTGGTTCTTAAAAACAGAAAAATCAAAACAATATCAATAACTGTCAAAACAGCTACGATTAAAATTAAATTGTTGTTTAAAAATTGTGCCATAAATTTTTAAGGACGGAGAGGGTGAGATTCGAACTCACGATACCCTTTCGGATATATCGCTTTTCGAGAGCGACCCGTTCAACCGCTCCGGCACCTCTCCAAGTTAAATTCTTTTTACTTTCGCTCCTAAACTCAATATTTTTTTTTCAAAGTTTTCGTATCCGCGGTCCAGATGTTCAATGCCGGAAATTTTCGACTGGCCGGATGCAATTAACGAAGCAATCACGTGCGCGCATCCTGCGCGAATATCACAAATTTGCATTTCAATTCCTTTAAGCGGAGTCGATCCTTTGATTACTGCGCTGTGCGGATGATTTTTGCCGTTAAAACGGCAGGGAATTTCCCCCAAACATTTTGAAAACACCGTAATTTCCGCGCCCATTTTGCGCAATTCGTCAGTATAGCCAAATCTATCTTCGTAAACTGTTTCGTGAATCACAGAAATCCCGTTCGCTTGGGTTAAGAGAACAACTAAGGGCTGCTGCCAATCAGTCATATAACCGGGATGAGTATCAGTTTCCAGTTCAATCGGCTTTAAATCTCCGTCCCTGAAAAATCTAATCCCATTTTTCTCAACTTTAAACTCTGCCCCGATTTTCTTGATTGTATTTAAAAAAGTGATTAGAACTTCCTGTTGCGCTTCTTCGATAAAAATATCGCCATTGGTTGCAATTGCCATAATTGCGAAAGAAACAGCTTCGTTCCTGTCAGGCATAATATAATGATTTGCGCCATGAAGCCTTTCAACGCCTTCAATGCAGATTTTTCTGTCTGTCCCCAATTCTATAATCGCTCCCATTTTCTGTAACAGCTTTATCAAATCAATAATTTCCGGCTCAACAGCAGCATTGAAAATTTTTGTCCTGCCTTTTGCCAGAACTGCTGCCAAAATTATATTTTCAGTTGCGCCCACGCTCGGATACGGAAGTTCAACATTAACACCTTTTAATCCATTCGTTTTTGCCACATAGCTATCTCCTATTTCTTCTATTTCCGCGCCCATTTCTTTCAAAGCATTAATGTGAAAATTTACCGGCCGTGGGCCGATTTTATCTCCGCCCACAATCGGCACTTCGGCTTTCCCAAAACGATGCAGTAATGGCGATAGCGCTAAAATCGAAATGCGGTTTTTCCTGTTTAATTCTTTAACCCGATGATTGATAATTTCCGCGGTTTTAATTTTTAAAATTCCTTCCTTCCTTTCGATTTTACTGCCTATCATTTCGCAAATTTCAGCAGTTATGCGCACATCATTCAAATCAGGGCAATTTTCAAAAACGCATTCTTCGTCAGTCAATAAACTGGCAATCAACATCTTGGTTGACGCATTTTTCGCACCGCTCAAACGAATTCTTCCCTTCAAAGAATATCCGCCTTCAATAATGAATTGTTGATTTTCCGACATAATGGAGATAGCCGGATTTGAACCGGCGGCCTTCTGCGTGCCACGCAGACGCTCTAACCAACTGAGCTATATCCCCTTTAGAATTAATTTTGGAATTGCTTCTAGTTCTAATTGGATATGTGTACCACTGCAAGAAACCACGCACACTCCTTTATAATTTTTATTCTTTGTGGGTTTTCCTATTGTACGGGGATCTGGTTTTGTTTTGTAAAAATTTTTTATAGGTATACAAGTAACGCGCGACCAATATCTTTGTAAAAAATTTATATCTTGGTCTGCCCTATAACTAATCCTACACTTTAATTTTTCCGGCCTTATGTTATAGCAAGAACCCAATAAACATATATATAATTTAATAATATCTGGGTCAGAATTACCAAGTAGCAATCCCCGGTGGGATTTCCATTTTGATCCTTCCGCAGCATGAAGCACGGATAAAATTAATTTTTGAACATCTTTGTCTTTGAGTTTTTGAACAAGATATTTATTTTTACTCAACAATTCATTTAAAAATCTTTCTCTTTTAAGTTTATTAGATGCCCAAGCCATTTTCTGGGCATTACCAAGGTTTCTATTATTAAGATTATTAATCTTAACTAAATACCATTTCGGTAATTTAACATTATTACACCAATCTGATAATGTACTTTTAGGGATAATACATCCAATCTTTTTTAATATCTCGGAATATGTCTTCCCTCTGGATCGCAACCTTTTTACGGTTTCTTTTATGTTAATATTATGTCTCATAATTCTATTGTACTCCAAAGATTGTCAATGTGCAAGATATATAATGCCCTTGAGAGGAATTGAACCCCTATCTCTTCCTTAGGACGGAATTGCTCTATCCGTTGAGCTACAAGGGCTCAATATAGTCATTATCCTAACACACTTTTATTAAAATTTAAACCCCCACACCGCGGATATGGTGTTGGGGGTAAAGACCATAAATGGTTCTTTTTTATTCTACGGTGATAATCTGCACTGGGCAGGAAGCAGCTGCTTCTTTGCAGCATCCGCAATCTTCGCGTTCGCATTCAAACCTTCCTTCTCCAGTGTCCTTAGCATCCTTTAAACTGGCTTTTCCATCATCGCCCATATGCCAAAAAGCCGGACATACTGCCACGCAGGTTCCGCAGCCAATGCATTTATCTCTTTGATGAATTACTTTTGTCATAGGGCTTTATTGTAGCATAAAAAAAATCAATAGCAAATTGTTTATAAAAAAATTGGGCTCCGATGTTTCGGAGCCCAAGGGCATTGCCATGTTTTATTACTATTCATTGAAAAAATCGAGTGCGAACTGACGGGTTAGAGGACCTGGCAACTCGAAAACCTTCTTAAATAAATTTGCGACTCTCCGCTTGTCTGATTTTGAATAAAATATTCTCAGCACAGAGAACTTAAAATGGAGAAATTCAATGTCGTTTCCAGCCGCCATTTCGCATAGCATCTGTTTGCACGCTTTGTCCCCGCAACAGGTGTAATACGACCCGATTGAGAATCCCTCGTACTTGGAAAGCAGAGAGAAGAATTCCACAGGTTTCTTATGACACTGGGGACAAAACATCTTGGGCTGGCGATTTTCTCCTTTTTGAAGAAGTTCTTCCAGATGCAGATGCGCTGCGTTCTTCCATGTTCGTGTTTCGGAATTCAGCTTATGGATGTACCAAAGCAAAAACCCGTAATCATCGAACATCATTAATTCCATGGCTTTGCCCTGACGCTTTCCTGACTGGAAAGCGTAGGCTTGATTTAACAAGGTACACCTCCTATATTATAAATATATCATATTTATTCCTGTTTGTCAATGGGGAAAACTTGTGCTGTAAATACATAAATCTCTGTTTTTGGATTTTTCCAGCAATCAGCTGACAAACCGGCTTTTTGAGTGCATAAAACACTCATAAAGGTATTCAAATCCCAATTATTCTCTGTCGCGACCTGAGGCAGAAATACTCCTCTGCGCATTCCCTGTTTTATCTCAACTCCATGTTTGTTGATTTCGATTTCTTTCCAGGAATTTACTTTTCGTAAAGGGCTTAAAACTGAAATCTCATATTCTAAATCATCTAATTCATCTTCTGAAATCGGATTAAAACGCGGATCCTGAGTTGCTGTTGCTATTGCCATGTCTATTACTACCTGATAAAGCGGTTCATCCGCCTTAAACTCTCCAATACATCCCCGTAAGTCCCCGTGTTTTTTTATGGTCACAAATGCGCCCTGGTGTTTGTTTAAATTCGCATTGGTCTCTTTGATTTCAATAATTTTATTGGTCTGGACATAGTTTTCCACAGTTTGCTTGGCAAGATTGAGCAAAATTTTCTGCTCTGCTTCGTTTAATTTAGAGTCATTATCAATAAATGCGATACTCATGTAACCAACTACCCTGTTTTTGTCCGCCCTTTCAGGTCGAGATAAATCTCCGGAATTCGCGGATTTTAACAATCTCACATCAGAACCACCTGTTAATCCCATCACTACTTCAATTGCACCCTGTCCACAGGCACAGGTTTGTAAATCTGGGATTCCTTGTTTTTCTAAATCAGAAATTATTTTTTGCAAATTCTCTCTTTTGCCGGATAAAATTGCTTGTATGACTTTATTATCAGAATATTGCGCATCTTTGTAATTCGGATAATGCGATAAATCAGAACTAGCAATAAGTAGGGTATTATCATTAATTAAATTTCTCAGAGCATCAATTAAAATATCAATACCTCCCTGGTTTCCTAAAATAATCGGCACGATTTTCCAATCCGAACATGGCAGAATTCTTTGCAAGAATGGCAATTGGACTTCCAGGGAATGTTCCTTTAAATGCGCGCTCTCCTTAAAAATTATTTTAGGATTTGAATTAATTAATTTGTCTGCAAAATCTTCATCTATTGCAATTTCACCCAAAGGAGTTTTAAAATTACCAGCATTCCAAACAGAAACGCCGTCAAAATATTCCTGATGACTATTGCCAATTAAAATCACGCGTTTAATGGGCTTACCAACTAATGTTTTAAAGCCATAAGCCGCGATTTGTCCGGAATATTCGTATCCAGCATGAGGCACAATTAGGGCTTTGATGCTTCCGTTTATCTCTAGCAATTCTGCTTTATTTAAATATTCATCAACCATTGATTTCAATTCAGCCTTATTATCGGGATAAAAAGAACCAGCTACAGCCGGCTCTCTCACTTGCCTTGAATTTTGTTGAAAAGATTGTTCGTTATTTTTTTGCGCCATATTTTTATAACAACTTATCCTTTATCAACTCTCTCCACATAATCTCCTGTTTCAGTATTTATCCTAACAACATCTCCGGATTCAACAAATAACGGTACATTGAGCATTGTGCCAGTTTCTATTTTTACTGCTTTTACCCCGCCTTGCGCTGTATTGCCCTTAATGCTTGGAGGGGCTTCAATAACCTTAAAATCCATTTTAATCGGCAGGTTAATATTAATGATTTTATCATTAAATTCCATCACATCGATAGAACTGTTCGGTTTTAAATATAGCTTTATATCGCCGATTTGTTCTTGCCCTAATTCAAATCTTTTTGACGGGTCGTTTATTTCGCAAAAAACAAACTTATCTTTATGGTTATAGAGAAATTTTACCTGCCTATAAACAACCTCCGCTTCTTCAAAAGTTTCGCTGGGCTGGAAATTGCGGCTGATAATCTTGTTGGAAATCAAATTCTTGATTTTGGTCTGGGCAACCGGTTTTCTTTGCTGCATGCGCAGAAAATTAAACTCAAGCACCTGATACGGCTGTCCGTCTAAAATAAAAATCGTCCCCGGCTTTAAATTATTATAATTAATCATATTTTATATTACATAGATAATACTAATTTATCAAAAACCCTTGAAAAAATCAAGGGCGGGCAACTGGAGCAGTGTTTTCTCCTGCGATATATCCCGTTGTCCAGCAAACCTGTAAATTATATCCGCCAGTTGGACCATCAACGTCAAGTATCTCCCCTGCAAAATATAAATTATCTATTAATTTTGATTTCATGGTCTTTTGATCAACTTCGCTTAATTCAATTCCGCCAGAAGTGATAATTGCTTTTTCATGAACAGCCAAGGATTTTACCTCTAGGGTGAACTTTTTTAAAAGATATAGTAATTTTTTTCTTTCTTCTCTAGTAATAGAACTGGATTTTTTATTTGGATTAATTTTGGACAGTTTTACGATAACGGGGATAAGTTTTTGTGGTAATAAATCATTAAGACTGTTTTTAAACATTTTTTTAGAGTCCTTACTAAAATCTTCCCGAATCCTCTGGTCAAGTTTTGAAAAATCTAATGCTGGCTTGAAATCTATCTTAATTTTAATGTTTTTGGGTAATTCCTGTCCAATTTTTTTACTCATATCAATAATAATTGGTCCGCTCATTCCATCTGCTGTAAATATTGCTTCACCAAATCTTGAATCGATTTTTTTATTCTCTTCATAGACGCTTATTTCGACGTTTTTTAAGCTCAATCCTTCTAATTCTTTTACTATTTTTTCTTTTACGATAATTGGTACAAGCGACGACGAAAGATTCGTAACTATATGCCCTAATTTTTTGGCCCATTTATATCCGTCTCCCGTAGAACCAGTTCCGGGATATGATTTTCCTCCTGTAGAAATTATAAACTTGCTTGCTATTATCTCCTCGTTGTTTGTAAGAATAATTTTTTCAATTTTATTGTCTTTTTTTATTATTTCTTTCACCTCTGAATTTAATTTTATTTTTACATTCGATTTTTTTAGATAACCAATCAGCGCTTCAAGTACATCTTGTGATTTATCGCTTACGGGAAAAACTCTTCTTCCTCTTTCGATTTTTGTTTTTAAGTTAAGTTTTTCGAAAAAATTTATCGTTTCTTGAATCCCAAATATGGAAAAAGACGAAAAAAGAAATTTCCCGTTTTTTCCGAATTTATTTATAAATTCTCTTGGATTATTTTCTTTGTTTGTAATATTGCATCGCCCTTTACCTGTAATCAAAAGCTTTCTTCCGAGATTCTTATTTTTTTCAATTAAAATAACACTGGCCCCCAATTCGCCAGCTCTCCCCGCAGAAATCATTCCCGTAGGCCCTCCGCCAATTACTGCTACGTCATATTCCATAATTCTTATATATTTTCATTTTACCACTTGAGTAGACTTTCCTCAATTACATTCAGAATAAACAGTGTAAACAAAAAACCGCCTTAATTAAAAGACGATTTTTAAAATTACTAGGAGAACCTGTTCGGATTTAACATAAATATTTCTCAAACAAATCAAGCCAGTCCAACATTAATCGAGTAATCAAAAAATTCTTTTTTATGTGTTCTCTTCCACTTTTTCCCATTTTCTTTCTTAGTTTATCATCTTTTAAAAGCGTTACTATGCTTTCAGCGAATCCGTTAATATCGTTCGGCTCGTGTAAGAAACCATTTTCTCCGTGAATTATCTGCAAGGGAATTCCCCCAACACTAGAAGCCACAACTGGAGTTTCTTTGTATAGTGCCTCTGAAACAGTCAAAGCAAATCCCTCTTTCAAAGATTTCTGAATAATTACTGCTGACTTTCTTTGTAAACAATTAACCACTAAATCGTTGGCACTTACATTTACCAAAATTTTAATATCTTTACGGTTGCCAAATTTTCTTACTATTTCGGTATAAATATCAATGCCTTCAGGATCATCAGGGGCTATATTCCCCAACAACACAAGTTGACAATCAATCTCTTTTTTTACCCTTTCAAAAATCTTAATAACTCCCTCCATATCTTTCCATTTGTCATATCTGGAAATTTGAGAAATTATTGGTTTTTTAAAATCTATGCCATTTTTGGATAAGTATTTTTTAATGGTTTTTTTCTGCACCTGGCGATTCTTTTGAGATAATGGGTCTATGGCAGGATGAATTACGGTTTGAGGAATAGACAAGTTCTTTTTATATTCCTCTGTAGATATTACTAATTCATCGTATTTTTTAATAAAATGCTTTAGATAGTTCCAGACCTCCAGATTAGGATTCGATAAATCAACATGACACCTAAAAATCCATGGTTGCTTTTTCTTATAAAAATCGATTAGGGGCAGGGGCTGGGGATCGTGAACCATAACCAAATCATGATCTAAATGGTTAAGCATTGAAAACTTTCTATTTGTCTCATAATATATCCTCTTTTTGTCTTTAGACAAATGAATATCAGCTCCTTGCAATGCGTTGTGAAATTTCTTAGTAATTGTAAAAAAATTAGGGGTACCGTGTATAATCCTCCAATCGAATTTTATGCCAATTTCATTGAACAAAAAAATAATGCTATTAAGTATTTCGGCCACCCCTCCTTCTTGATTGGTAGAGCTGATACAAACAATATTTTTCTTTAAAAGTTTTTTTGCTTTTTTATAAATTTTCTCTACGATTTCTTCTCCAACAATCTTTTTGTATTTTTCTAAATTCTTTTTCATATATTATCTATTTTAACACAAAAAAACCCGAGAAAAAATCTCGGGCTTTTTAAAATTACGCTGTGTCGGAGAATGCCCTCATTCAACGAAGTAGGAGAACCTGTTTAATTAATTTTTAATTATTTTAATCGCCTTGCCTTCTATTATGGCTTTACTGATTTTTTTATAAGCCGATGATAGAATTCTCTGAAATGTGCTTTGCGAAGTATTCATTTGTTTAGCCGCATCAATTTGATCTAAGTCTTTGATATTTTTTAATCTTAGTGCTTCTACTTCTTCTCTGGTTAATTCTACTACTTTCAAAAACCGCATCGGAACACCTTGCGGCTTATAATAACTCACCTTCGGATTGAATCTTATTCTTCTGCAAAGTCGCGGTCTTGTCATATACTTTAAGTTTAATATATTATTAAAATTATGGGGAGAGCCCCGACATTATGTCGGGGCTTCTTTTATTTCTGGTCTTTTAAGGATTTTAATTCTTCTTCGGCTGCTTTCAGTTCTTCTTTTAATATCTTTATATCTTCTTCTATAATAGATTTTTCGTCTTGTTTTGCGTATCCCTTAAAACCATATCCCGTATTAAGCGTTCGTCCTGATCTGGGGCAACAGAGACCAAATCCTCGACCAGTACCAGCACCTAATCCCCTGGGACCTGTTCCATTTAATTTTGGCATATATTTGTTTTTATATTAATAATCATTTAACGACCTTTTCCTATTATGAGTATATATTCATAATAATCGCTTGTCAAGTGGCATTATCTGTAAACAAAAAATCGCCTTAATTGAAAGACGATTTTACACGAAATCAATATTGTAAAAAAATATAATATTTTAAGAAACTAATAATTTAATTTTAAGCCAAGCTTCTCGGCGACCTGCTGAAACCATTTCTCGTGTTTATCAACTTTGGCAGTTAAAGCAACATATTCGTCATGATAAATACTCATTGATTGAGTTAATTTATCTATTGAAACTATTAGGCCCTGAATAGAATCTTGAAGACCAGAAAAATCATTCTTGTATTCTTTCTTAAATTCATCAAATTCTTCTAATGTAATTAATCCAGCCAAATCCTCTTTGGTTGCCAATACTTCTTTTAGTTTCTGTATATCTTTATCATCTAACATATGTTTTAATTATATTCTCTATAAACTTAGTGTCAAGTTTTTGGGGTCGGCAAGTGCCTGCCCACCGATTTACGCAACACGAGCCGTGAACGAATAGTTCCCAAAAGGCGAGTGATAAGTTTAGGTGGGGACGCTGTTAGAACCTGTTTGATGAGTTAGAAATAAAAAAAGACCAGATTAACGGACTGGTCTATGGCATTTGCCCCGCACTAAATCACTCGAAACGACTCCTCCTTCTTAACAACCACAAGATGAGAAAGAAAAATGGGCCAAACATCAATGCACAAAAAAAAGAAACAACGGT
>JAHILA010000005.1 GCA_018897295.1 Patescibacteria group bacterium | reverse complement strand
GTAGTAGATTTTTGACTAATTAAAATTATTATGATGCCCCGCCCTGTAGTAGAATTTCAACTGAGCGAAGCTCTTTTTCCCGCAATGTTGAAATTTCACTACGGGGCCCCGCATCAGTCAAAAATTCACTACGGGGCATATACCTACATTATACAACATTTTTCCCAAACAAAAAAGCGAATTAACAAAAATTAATTCACTTAATGGGCGCGCGTGGATTTGAACCACGGACTTCTGCAACCCGCCTAGCTGGATTTTGATATTATGATCTATATTTAAATTCGAGTTTTTCTTTATTGGCAAATTCTATTTATAATCTACAAAACTATCTGCATAAAACCGATACTATATCATCACTCCCTGGACCATAATTTTCTGCTTTATTTGGTCCAAAAGATAAAATAGCTCGGACCATGATAGATATTCCTTCGCAACCTACTTGATCGGTACATTGATAATCAGGGTCAAAATAATAATTGGTTCCCCATGGATCTAATGGCACTTGATTCATATAAGGACCATTCCATTCAGGGAATCCACCGTCAGTACACTGAATTCCTGCGGCACATGAATTTAAATATACCTCTGGATTCTGAACACATGGACTGATGCTAATTTTATTAGGGTGAAGATTGGTATCAATCTCAAGCATCCCAATAGCGTTTCTTAATTGGTGTAAATCCGCTTTGACTCGTGCTGCCCGTGCTTTTTCTCGCGCACTATTGAGCGATACGAGCACAGTTGATGCAAGTATACCAATAATAGCAATGACAACTAATAATTCAATTAAAGTAAATCCTCTATCCCCTAAGACATTTTTTTGTTTAAGTACCGCATTTAAAGGTTTTTTAAAAAAAATAAAATTCATAAAAGTTAATCTTTAATCGGTAGTCCATATTCCGGTTGTTCTAATGCTTTCGGTGGAATATCTGGACCCCCTAAATTACCCAAAATTAAAAATAGCGAAATAATAATTGCCAATACAATGAATCCAAAAATCACATAACCTGCCTGCTTTTCATCCTTTATCAATCCGCCGGAATATTTCATCATCCACTGAATTATTTTTGGGGTTCCGGGACGAAAAAAGTATCTTGGCGATTGTTTCTCCTCTTGAAATTTTCCGCCTTTATCAAATGATTTACTTAAATCTATTTCGCCATTATTATCTTTTTTTTGTTCTTGTTCTTGGTTCATATTAAAAATTAAAAATGATTTATTGACTTTTCCCGTCTAATGGACGCGAGAGGGATCGAACCTCTGACCTTTCCGATGTGAACGGAACGCTCTACCACTGAGCCACGCGTCCGGCCGTTCAATCTTACCACAAATTGAGCTTGTTAATTAAAACATCGCTATTCTCGGAAATTAAATCGCGGACAAAGCGGTCATACATATCATAACGGTAATTGAATTCCTTTGACGACATCAAGACACATTTTAATTCCTTGCCCACCTCCGCCTCCAAATCTTTTAAAAATGTTGAGAATTTTCTTTGATTTATCTTGTCCCCCACAGCCAATAAATCTGCATCTGTACTATCGTCCCCTTTAAAAATTCCTGCCAGAACCAAAAGTTTTATATTTCCGGTTTTCCTAATATTTTCTATTAATTCCCCCTTTGAAGAAATGGTTGATTTTAAAACCAAATCCTTCAGTTCATTAAGAAAATCAAAGTTAGGATTAAGATAAAAAACCCTTTTTCCTTGCGCAGTTTTTTTCCTAATTAAATCAATCTTTTCCAATTTTTTCATTTCCTGACGCAAAGCAAAAGGATTCGTTCTTAACATCTTTAAAATATCCCTCAACTGGAAATTATCGCTAACATTCCTTAAAAAGAATTTCATAAGCTTCACCTTGGCCTGGGATTCAAATAATTGTTCCAGAATTCCTTTTCCAATATAAACTCTTACTGTCTTTACAACTCTTCTGCGCTTTTTTATGGTTCTTTGTTTTTTTACTGTTCTTTTCCTTCGTTTCAAAACTTTCTTCGGCTTTCTGGCCGCTCTTTTCTTTCCTTTTAGCTGTTTTCTGGCTTTTTTGCGCTTTTTGTGTCTTCCCGACAAAAGCTTCGCATTTTGACGGGCCTTCCTGCTTAGCCGCTTTGCGGCTTTGCGGCGGGTTTTCCTTCTTTTCTTCATATATCCAATAATACCTCTTTGTTTTGAATTTGTAAACCCCGCAGCTGTGGGGTTTGATTCAAAGATTATATTCTGATATAATTAATTTATGGATAAAACCATAGAAGAGACGTTGGAAGAAAAAATCAAACGCAGAGAAAAGAGGAAAAAACCGAAAATGAGAGTTTCGGGTAAGCGTGTGTTTCAACTTAAAAAAATAATCAATAAATAATATGCGCTTTATTACCAAACTTATTTTACAAATTCTGGCAAATGCTTTGGCAATATTCATTGCTGTCAGATATGTTCACGGCGCCAGCTTCGGCATAGATTTTACCGGCGATTTAGTGGACTATTTAATAGTCGGCCTGATTTTGGCTCTTGCCAATACCTTTGCCAGGCCAATTTTAAAAATCCTCTCCGCTCCCTTGATTTTCATTACTATGGGATTATTCTTGATTGTGATAAATGCCATTATCCTTTTTGCGGTTGATTGGTTTATCGAAGCATTGACGATTACCGGATTCATGGGATATTTCTGGAGTATAATCATAATTTCTATAGTTAATGCGGTTATCGTCGGCGGATTCAAAAAAAATAAAAAATATGGATAAAATCTTAAATATAGCCCAAATAGTTATTGCTGTTTTGTTAAGTATTTTAATTCTGATTCAACAGCGAGGCACGGGCCTTTCGTCTGCATTCGGCGGCGAAGGAGGCGTCTACTTCAAAAAAAGAGGCGCGGAAAAAGTGATTTTCATCGCCACGATTATCATGGCAATACTTTTTATACTGAGCGCAATCTTAAGAATGGTGATTGTAGAATGATTAAATTTCCAACTTTATACCAATGGCAAAAACTTCCGAGTGTTCTTAATAAAAAAGAACGTTATTTTATAATTGGATTCCTAATTCTGGCAATTACTTCTTTTTTTGGCTGGGTAATAGTGCATAAAATCCAGACCACAATAATAGCCCCTAATTTTGGCGGTAGTTTTTCCGAAGGAATTGTCGGAAACCCGCAATACCTTAATCCTGTCCTAAGCCAAGCTAATGATTCTGACCGCGATGTTACGGAACTAATTTTCTCGGGACTGACCCATTATAACAGTAAAGGAGAAATCGTTCCTGACCTTGCGGAAAAATACAATATTGGCGATAATGGCAAAACCTACGAATTCTTTTTAAAAAAAGACCTTAGATGGCACGATGGCAAACCACTTACAGCAGATGATGTTATTTTTACAATTAATCGTATCCAGAATCCAGACTTCCGTAGTCCATTGAGGGTAAACTGGATTGGAATTGAAGCGGAAAAAATTGACGATTTCACAATTCGCTTCAAAATGAAAACCGCCTATACTTCTTTTTTGGCAAATACTACTACTGGTATAATTGCTAAGCATATTTGGGAGAAAATTCAGCCGGTAAATTTCTCTTCGGCCTTGGAAAATCTTGAGCCAATCGGAGCCGGACCATATAAATTGGACAAAATCAAAAAGGACAAGGAAGGATTTGTAACATATATTGAATTGGAAGCATTTGGCGATTATAAATCCGGCAGAAGACCGTTTATAGAAAAAATAAATCTGTATTTTTATCCAAATGAAGAGAGCGCAATTAAAGCATACAATCGCGGACAAGTTGATAATTTAAGCTTAATTTCCATTAAAAATAAATCTTTGTTAAAAGGCGAAAACAGGTCGGATATGAGAAGATTAAAACTCCCTAGATATTTTGCCGTTTTCTTTAATCAAAGCAAAAGCACTGTTCTGTCCGATAAAACTGTTCGCCTGGCCCTAAATTATGCCACTAATAAAAAGCAGATTATTGAAGATGTGTTGGGAGGCGAGGGAGACCCGGTTGACTCGCCTATCCCAAATGGGGTTTGGGGCAATGCCGATGATTTGAAAATTTACGATTTCGCGCAGGAGCATGCGAATAATATTCTGGAAGCAGCCGGATGGAAAGACGAAGACAATGACGGAGTTCGGGAAAAGAAAGGAGAAAAATTGGAAATTGAATTAGTGACCACGGAATTAAAGGAACTCCAGCAAGTGGTAAACATCCTACAGGAGCAGTGGTCAAAAATCGGAGCTAAAACCAATGTCAAAATCATAGATATCGGCGAAATCCAGCAGAGCTATATTAGGCCGCGCGAATATCAGGCATTATTATTCGGCGAAGTTTTAGGATTAGACCCAGACCCATACAGCTTCTGGCACTCAACCCAGAAAAAAGACCCAGGATTAAATCTAGCTTTATATGATAATAAAAAAGTTGATGATTTATTAAGAGACAGCAGACAAATTCTGGAAAAAGATTTAAGATTAAAAAAATACAAAGATTTCCAGCAGTTGGTTATTGATGATGCGCCGGTTGTTTTTCTTTACAATTCGTACCAGATTTATCTGACTTCCAAAAAAATCAAGGGTTTTGAAAACGAAAGCATTGTCCTGCCATCAAAAAGATTTGCAGACATAGAAAAGTGGTATATTAAAACCCAGCGGATTAAAAAATGAACCCCGTAGTGAATTTTCGACCGATCGCCTGTGGCGATCAAAAAGGAGTCAAATATTAAATAATCATAATATTATACAATTAATCATTAATTATAGATTTTGATAAATACAATAGTCGAAAATCTACTACGGGGTGAATCTCAATAAATTAAAACCGGATATTAGATGTTTGGAGGATATAGAGAGTGTGATTTACGATAGGAAATGGTTGAAAACAGCTCCGAACATGGAGCTGTATTATATGTATCGCGATTTTACTGAAACTGAAAATGATTTTATGAAGGTAATCAAACATGATTTGCGCTATGACATTACAATTATGAAACCAATCCAGTTGGGCAAAGAATTCAATAAAACTATGGGTCATGATCATCCTATTGTTCCAGGAACAGACATCACCTATCCTGAATTGTATGAGGTGTTGGAAGGCAAAGCAATTTTTATCCTACAGAATTCAGAGGAAAACAAGATAAAAGATATTGTCGCAGTCAAAGCAAGAAAGGGAGACAAAATTATTGTCCCGCCGAATTACGAGCATTTAATTATTAATATCGGAAAAACGGACTTAAAAATCTGTAACTGGATTTCTCGCTCTTTTTCCACGCATATTTACAAGCCGTTTAAAATGAAACACGGGTTCTGCTATTATGCATTAAAAGGTTTATTTAGAATAAAGTGGGTTAAGAACTTAAATTATGAATCAGTCCCTTCTTTAAGATTCGAGGAGCCGAATAAATTTTATAATTTTAATATTCTTAAAGATCAGCCGAGCTATGGGTTGATTAATGATTTAAATAAGCTTGATTTTTTGAAATCTCCGCAGAGATATAAATGGTCTTAGCCGATGTGGTGGAACTGGTAGACACGCAGCGTTCAGGGCGCTGTGAGCGTAAGCTCATGAGAGTTCGAATCTCTCCATCGGCACTAAGCCCGCCCTCGGCACTTTTATAAAATAATTGGATGTTGTATAATTTATTTATGATAAACTACGATGATTTTAAAAAACTTGAAATAAAAATCGGAACTATTCTGGAAGCGGAAAAAATTGAAGGAACTGATAAATTATTAAAGTTAAAAGTAGACTTAGGTCCCTCGAGTGCCTCGGGACAACCAGAACTGCGTGTTCTGGTTGCGGGAATCGCTGAATCATATAAACCAAAATCAATTATTGGAAAACAGGTTCCGATTTTAACTAATTTAGAACCGCGCACCTTACGCGGAGTTGAAAGCCAAGGAATGATTCTGGCATGTGTTATTGATGAAAAAGCCGTCTTATTAAAACCAGTTAAAAAGGTTCCTAATGGAACTAAAATAAAATAGAAATATGCCCCGGTACTGAATTTTCGACTGGTCCGATGTTCATCGGACCGCAATCGAGGTATGATAAATCAATAATAGATTATTAAAATAATAAACATTAATTGATTTTCGGCAAAAATGATTATAAATATGTCGAAAATCTAGTACGGGGTATGAGAATTTTAAGCGGAATACAACCAACTGGAGAATTACATATAGGAAATTATTTGGCAGTAATCAAGCAATGGGTGGAAGCCCAAAAAAAAGGAGACTGTATTTTTATGGTTGTTGATTTACATTCCATTACCATTGATTATGACCCAAAACAAATACAAAAAAGAATTATATCCGCAGTAATAGATTATTTATCCGCGGGCATAAACCCAAAAAAATGTGTAATCTTTGTTCAATCCCGAATAAAAGAACATTCTGAATTAGCTTGGTTGTTAGAAACGATTACTCCTATGGGCGAGTTGCAAAGAATGACCCAATTTAAAGAAAAATCAGAACAAAATAAAGCGAATATTAACGCAGGGCTTTTTTCTTATCCGGTGTTGATGGCAGCTGATATTTTATTATACAAAACAGACATAGTTCCTGTTGGTGAAGATCAAGCTCAACATGTTGAATTAACCAGGACACTGGCAAGAAAATTCAATTCTAAATTCGGAAAAGTTTTTCCCGAGCCAAAAACGCAACTCTCTAAATTCGGCGCAAGAATAATGTCCCTGACTGACCCATCACAAAAAATGAGCAAATCAATTCCACAGGGATGCGTTTTTCTCTCCGACGAACCAGAGATAATTAGGCAAAAAATAAGAGCTGCGGTCACTGACTCTGAGAAAAAAGTGAAATTTGACGAAAAAAACAAGCCGGCAATTTCCAATCTCTTAACCATTTACCACCTCTTTTCCAATAAATCGATTAAGGATATTGAAAAAAAATACCAAGGCAAAGGATACGCAGAATTTAAAAAAGATTTAGCAGAGGTTGTAGTCAATGGATTAAAAGAATTCCAGAAAAAAAGAAAAGAGTTCGAAAAAAATCCCCAGCAGGTTAAAAAAATTCTTGCTGACGGAGCAAGAAAAGCGCAAAAAATCGCAACCCAAACAATAAAAGAAATTAAGGTAAAAATGGGGTTAATTCCTTAATTTTTTCCTTTAATAGTTCCTTTGTGTCCGCTTCAATTGTCAAACGCATCACTTGTTCGGTATTTGAAGCGCGAAGATTAAACCACCAATTGTCATATTCCACAGTCAATCCGTCAAAATGAGAAATCTTGCCAGTTCGCCCGAAAGAGCGGATTTTTTTAAATAAACTCGCCTGCGCTGTATTTTTGATTTTGATTTTTATTTCTTCCCGATAATATTTTTGGAATTGATTGGTTAAATCCGCCAAAGACATCTTGGTCTGGGACATAATTTCCAGAATCTTCAGAAACACGACAAGCGGAGAGTCGGCGCAATACGCGTTCTTGAAATAATAATGGCCCGACGGCTCACAACCGAATACGGCTTCTTCCTTGACCATTGATTCCTCTATATGGCTATGGCCTACTTTTGAACAAATCGCTTCATTTCCGTTGTTCTCTGCTTCTTTTTTTATAATTTTGCTGCTTGCGGCAGTATAGATAATTTTCCCGCTGTTACCGAAATAATAACGAATTAAAATCGCGGCAATCAAATCAGGGTCGATTTTCCCCTTTCTTTTATCTATGAATACCAATCTGTCGCCGTCCCTGTCGAAAACAACTCCTAAATCAGCATCTTTGGGCAGGTTTTTTTTCTGGGTTAATTTTATCGGCAACTTAGAAGCCAATTTAGACATAACTTCCTTCGCTGTTCCATTGCTCGTATCAATATTGATTCTGAATTTATTGATGCTCTCGGGATGGCAAAAACCTAGTATATTATCAATATAATCATCAAGTATGTCTTTTTTGATAATTGAACCCTTTTTGCCGGAATCCCCTACTAATTGCCCGGATTTTACAATTTTCTTTATTTTGTCCAGATCATTTTTATCTGCCGGTTCTGCTCCTTTTTTGACGATTTTAAAACCATTATATTTTGAAGGATTATGCGAAGCGGTAACCATTATCCCGCCATCCGAATTTAATTTAACCACGGCATAATAAAACATCGGCGTGGTTGTTAAACCAATGTCTATGATATCAACACCCTTTGCGCTAATTCCTTCGCAAATTGCCTTAAACAATCCACTTGATGAAGGACGATTATCACGGCCAATGACCAGATTTTTGATTTTTCCTGTTTTTATGAATGCTCTACCAATCCTATCTGCAATTTTTTCATTAACTTCACTTGGATAGATTCCCCTGATGTCATATGCCCTGAAAATTTTATCAATCCTGTTCATATAGTTTAATTATAGCATAAGTTTGACTTTTCTTATTTTTTTGATAAGATATATACATGGAGAGCGAAGTAAGGAAATATGAATTAATTTGTATTTTAGGTCCTCATTTAGAAGAGACTGATTTAGATAATTTCAAACAATCGTTTGAAAAAATCGTGAGCGACAACAATGGCCGGATTATCCATTTTATGGACCCGAAAAAACGCGACCTTGTTTACCCTATCAACAAACAGAAACAAGGTATTTATCTCGTATTCCATATTTTACTGGAGCCAGAAAACATTGCCAATATTTCCAAAGAATTAAAAGCAAATAAAAATGTTTTAAGGAGTTTAATCACTATTTTGGAAACCACGTCAAAGCCAAAAACCGAAAAGCCGAGAAAAATTATGAAAAAACCCGTTGCCAGCGCAAAACGCAGGCAGGCGGGCCCGCCCGCTTCGCAGCGAGGCGAGCCACTATCCGAAAGTTCGAGCGAGAATGATAAAATAAAATTAGAAGAAATCGATAAAAAATTAAACGAGTTAGTCGGCTTATAATTAATTTAACCCCGCATTGGCAGGGTAAATAACATGAATCTAAATAAAGCTTTTTTAATCGGCAATTTAACCAGGGACCCGGAATCAAGAACTCTTCCCAGTGGACAGAGCGTATCAAGTTTCGGATTAGCAACAAATAGGGTATGGACTGATTCTGAAAGCAAGGAAAAAAAACAGCAAGTTGAATTCCATAATGTCGTGGCTTTCGGCAAACTAGCTGAAATCTGCAACCAATACCTTAAAAAGGGTTCATTAACTATGATTGAAGGCAGAATCCAGACCCGCAACTGGCAAGGACAGAACGGCGAAACAAAATACAAAACCGAGATTATTGCTGAAAGGCTACAGATGGGGCCGAGAAAAGACAACAAAACAGAAGAAGGCAAAAAGGGTTCAGAAACAGAACCAACGGAACAGCTTGATGAAATACAGGTCGAAGAAGAAAGTCCGGCTGATGAAATTAAAACTGAGGATATACCATTTTAATTATGCATAGAAATTGTTATTTTTGCAAAAATAATATCGCAGAAATTGATTATAAGGACGCAGATATGCTGTCGAGATATTTGGATCCCCTGAAAAAAATAAAATCACCGCGATATACAGGAACTTGCGCAACACACCAGCGCAAACTCTCCAAATCCATCAAGCGAGCCAGAATAGTAGGACTAATATAATAAAATTTGCGAATAAAAAATACCCCCCGCGATGCGGGGGGTATTTCGTTTTATATCTATTTTTCTATTTTTGCAGACTGTTTAATATCTAAAAGGATTTGTTTAGCAATTGGCTTGTTTTGTTTCAAAAATTCTCTGGCTTTTTCTAATCCCACGCCAAGTTTTTCACTGCCAAAACTTAAAGTTGATGCTGTTTTTTTGACCACCCCGCATTTTAATCCGATATTAATCAAATCCGCTTCATAGGAAATTCCCTCGTTAAACATAATATCAAATTCAGTTGACTGGAACGGCGCTGCAACCTTATTTTTAACAACTTTTGCCTTTACCCTATTGCCGATTGATTCCTCTCCCCTCTTAATCTGGGCAATCCTCTTTAATTCAATTCTGACCGAGGAATAAAATTTTAATGCTTTGCCTCCTGGAGTTGTTTCCGGATTGCCGAACATCATTCCGATTTTCATCCTGATTTGGTTTATAAAAATAACAATACAATTAGCTTTGGCGATTACAGAATTTAACTTTCTCATTGCCTGGGACATCAACCGCGCCTGCAAGCCGATAAACTGATCCCCTATTTCGCCTTCGATTTCCGCCTGCGGGGTCAAAGCAGCAACAGAATCAACAATTATCACATCAATTGTTCTGGATTTAACCAATGATTCCACAATCTGTAATGCCTGCTCCCCTGAATCCGGCTGGGATATAAGAAGGTCATCAATCTTTACTCCAATGCGTTTTGCGTATTCCGGATCTAAAGCATGCTCTGCATCAATAAACGCTGCTATGCCACCTTTTTTCTGCGCTTCGGCCACCATATGCAGAGCCAGGGTGGTTTTGCCCGAGCTTTCAGCGCCAAAGACCTCAATAATTCTGCCTCTCGGCATTCCACCTACTCCTAAAGCAATATCTAATGATGGCGAGCCCGTAGAAATTACATCCACATCAACTTTCTTCGCCTCACCAAGCTTCATAATCGAACCTTCCCCGAATCTCTGTTTCAGGTCGCTGACAGTTTCTTCTAGAATTTTTAATTTGTCATCAACTTCATTTTTCTTATTTGTTTTCATTTGTTTTTCCTGCCCGCAACGCCAGCAAGCTGGCTTGCGTGGCGGGCGGGTCATTTACTATAAATTATTCTTCTTATTATTATATTATTTTTATTAAAACGATTTTTGGATTCTATTTTGATTGTATTCACGCCATCAACAAGATTAACTTCTGCTTTGAAATTTCCTTCGCGGTCCAGATATGTTTCCTGTTCATTAACCAGTAAATATGCTGTTGAATCGGTTTTACCGATAATCTCGAAAGTTTTCTGGGTTGTTGATATGTCGGCTGGCGGCTGGAATACTTCCAGCTTTGGCGCTTTAATTAAAAAACAGATTTCACGATAAAAATACCACGCCACGAAAATCAAAAAAATAGCAAAAATAATTAAAGCAATCTTTTTTGGCGTAATCATCCAAACTTTACTTCCTTTAATCGGCTGCAATGGACTGTCTTTGATTTCAATCTTCGTTTTCTTCATATTCTTCTTTTTCTTCTTCGTCTAAGTTTTCCTTAACAGTTTCATCTAAGTCGCTCAATGGTTCTTCTTTTCCTATTAAAACATCTCTTGGCTTGGCTCCGTCTGCAGGACCGACAATCCCCTGCATTTCCAGCATATCCAATAAACTTGCTGCGCGCGCGTAGCCGATTCTGAACATTCTCTGTAAATATGATGCCGATGCCTTGCCGGTTTTAATCACCATATCTTTTGCTTCATCTAGTAATGGATCGTCTAATGCAATTCCGCTACCGCCCATTACCCCTCTTTCTTCCGGCGCTTTAGTAATTTCCTCCTCATATTCAATTTCGCCTGCTTCTTTCTTCAAAAATTTAACCACGCGCTGAACCTCTTTTTCGGAAATATAAACACCCTGAATTCTGCGCGGCTTGCCCACATCGCCTGCCATGAATAACATATCGCCATTGCCGAGCAATCTCTCGGCTCCAGACATATCCAAAATAGTTCGAGAATCAACATTTGAAGCAACCTGGAAAGCAAGTCTACAAGTAATATTTGCTTTAATCAAACCAGTAATAACTTCAACAGATGGGCGCTGTGTGGATAAAACCAAATGAATGCCTACAGCGCGGGACATCTGCGCCAAACGCACAATCGAACCTTCAACCTCTTTACCATAAGCAGCCATAATGTCAGCGAGTTCATCAACAATAATCACGATAAACGGCAGAATATCAGCCGGAGATTTTTTCACAATTTTCTCATTATAAGAAGCCAGATCTCTTGCCCCTATGGCAGATAAAAGCTTGTATCTTTCTTCCATTTCCCTGATCGCCCATTTAAAAGCATTAATGGTCTTATTCGTATCAACAATAACCGGAGTTAATAAATGAGGAATGCCATTATATAAAGGAAGCTCAACCCGCTTCGGATCAATCATAATAAATTTCAATTCCCAGGGGGATTTTTGATAGAGCAAACTAGTAATAATTGTATTGATGCAAATGCTTTTTCCTGTTCCTGTTGCTCCGGCAATCAACATATGCGGCATCTTAATAAGATTTGCCCAGACAGATTCGCCCGCAACATCGCGACCTAAAGCAAGATTAAGATTGTGACCATTTTTCTTATAATTATATTCGTCCATCATATTTCTCAAACGGACTAAAGTTGCGGTCTTGTTTGGAATTTCAATGCCGACCAAGGAGCGTCCGGGAATCGGCGCTTCAATCCTGATAGGATGAGCTGCCAAAGCCAAAGAAATATCGCGGTGCAAAGTAGTAATTTTTGAAAGCTTTACCCCGCCTGCAGGCCTTAATGTATACTGTGTGACAGTTGGGCCAACATTAACTTCTGCCATTTCCACTGGAATGCCAAAATTATTCAATGTTCTTTCAATAATACTCTGATTAAGTTTTATATCCCCGCTCGCAGGGCATCCCCTATCCTCTTCCAGTAAATCTAAAGGCGGAAAAGTATAATCCTTGATATTCGTAGGAGTTGTGGCTAATAATTCTTCCCTGTTCTCTTTTTCCAATTCTTTCACATCAAACTTTTGCTTGGAAAATATATTTTTCACCAAATTGGCAACCTTTCTTTCTGATTGGTCAAAGCCAATTCCTTTGATTTCTTTGGAAAGTTTTTCTGCAACTACTTCTTCTTCTTTCTCTTCTTTCGGCGCTTTTTTCAAAGGAATATTAAAGGCAATTAAAATGGAAATAAAAAGCCCGGCTGCAAAAACAACCAAGCTTGCCCATTTGCCGATAAGTTTTAAAAATGGCCAGGAAAAAATATATCCAAGCCAGCCAGCAATACGGGTATCATTCGGAAAAAATATCTGGACAATTGCCAGAAAACAAAGAATAAAAAGAAGTATTCCCAGTAAAGTTGAAAGATAAACATTTTTATGGATTTCTTTCAAAATGGCAATGCCAGCAGAGATAAGGGCCAATGGCACCAGCCACAAACACTTGCCAAAAATAAATTTTGAACCGTCCAGTAAATATTTCCCCAATACCCCGCTGGCTGACTCGAAGCTCAAAACAAAAATTACTGCTAGAGTGAAAAGCACAACCACAATTACTCCGTGCTTGGTTTCCGGATTAATATTCAAATAAACCTTCTTTTTCTCTCTGTACTCTTTCTTGTATTTTTTGTGCTTTCTTTTCGACATATGCTTATATTATACCATAAAATTTTTTGCAAACAAAAAACCCGTCAAGAATCAAACCCCATATAATATGATAAAAAAAGAAAAACAAAAAAAGGGCGTGGAGATTATCCACGCCCCTTACCTTTCAAAGAACGAATTTAGTTGATAGCTAATCGCAGTCGCAGAAGCAGAGCAGGCAGTGGTCGTTGTACCAGACACCCTCGAAACAGCCGAGAGAGAAGCGCCAGCCTCCGTCCGAGTACCGACTCACATGCGGCACCCCGTGGTAACCATAGGCATCTTTCCAAAGAGCTTCCTTCTCATCAAAGGAAACATACCAGTAGCCCTTGGGCAAATCTTCTCGCTTCTGTTCAAAGACGAGAGAAACGCCTTGGGCACCGGTCAGAACTACGTTCTGAGTTTTGAGAAACGCCAGACGCTCTTCTGACGTTGTGCTTCCACTTGTGGTCTGTTTGAAGACCTTCACGTGAAGCTTTTGACCTGGCTTCAACTGAACCGTGGCCTTAGAAAAGTTCTCGTCGGTAATGTCGTCGTTCCAACCATAGAACTTTTTACGGTTCT
>JAHILA010000004.1 GCA_018897295.1 Patescibacteria group bacterium | reverse complement strand
GTAGTAGATTTTTGACTAATTAAAATTATTATGATGCCCCGCCCTGTAGTAGAATTTCAACTGAGCGAAGCTCTTTTTCCCGCAATGTTGAAATTTCACTACGGGGCCCCGCATCAGTCAAAAATTCACTACGGGGCATATGTTTTAATTCTGGCAGAAAATTATCGACTTGGCAATCTTTTAATCAATAATAAGCCGATGAATCCAGAAGCAAAAACAATAGAGATAATCAGTAAAGCGAGATTAAGTGGATTCCGTGTGGATTGTTTGATTGAGGCAAAATTATTTGTTGACCCGCCTGCCGGCGAGGCAGGAGAAGTGGGTTTATTCTGCGTTAATTCCACGAAACCTCCTTCAATCTGATTATCAGGCAAATTTATCACATAATCTTTTGAAGGTTCTTTAACAATTTCTGATTTAACCGGGTTTTGTTGGTAAGCAGTGCCTTTATCGGTGTTCACAATCATTCCTGTAATATTTGCCATTCCTGGCGTGGGTTCTGACCAGACAAATCCATCAGCGGTTCGGGCAGATGATTTACCTTGGGGTGGTTTTTCGTAATTTATTTCCTGAAAAACAATGCCATCGGGCAAAAGCAATCTTACGGAATCCTTGTCATTATTTAAGGCGATTTTTGTTGTTTGCCGCGAGAAGACCAAATAGCTTTTTGGCGCAATTAAAGTATTTTTTGGGAATATAAATGCCTTGCTTCCGCTGGCAATATCATCCAATTGCCATCCAGAGATGTCTGTGATTGAATCAGCGTCATTGTAAATCTCAATCCATTCTTCTACTTCATCTATTCCGTTTGGGTTTGCCATGAATTCATTGATTATGATTTGCGCTGTCTGGATTTTTATAGTAATTGTGTCTGAAACGTAATATCGGCCGTCATAAACAGTAAGAGTGGCAAGATATGTGCCTGGATATTGGTATATATGGCTGACAATTTGATGGTCTGATGAATTTCCGTCTCCAGTATTCCAGGAATATTGGAGTTCGTTTTCATTCATATCATATGAAAAAGAACCATCAAGAATAATTTCCTGATTTACAAAACCAATAATATTGTCGCCTGCATCAGCAATCGGGGGATTGTCGTTGGTTTGGCTTGCTGGAGTTTCCCCAGGCTCTTCAGTTGCCGGCTTTTCTGAAGGTGGGGCGGGTTCTTCTGGAGAAATATTATTTAATATTCCCGGAGTCGGAATCCCGCTTCCCCAATTAGTCCCATTGGGATTTTCCCTTTGCAATGTTCTCCCATTGCCTTGAGCGCCCCAAGAGGAAATATAAGATACTTCATCTATAGTAGCTAAACCATTATCTTTTAAAATTAAATTCTCCCCATCATTACTAAGAGAGAATGCGCTGTCAAAAAGAATTCCAGAATATCCAGGATTGTCTATTAAAAATTTATCTGAATTATCGGTAATAATCGCATAGCTATTTTGTGGGATGCTAATACTGCCTTGGATTATATTTAATCCATGATTAGTGCCATTTTCCCAAAATTTCCATCCCGTTAAATCAATGGGTGCGTCGCTGTTGTTGAAAATTTCCACCCATTCTCTGCCACCATCTGCGCCAATCTCTAAATCGTACATAATTTCATTTATAACTATGTTTCCAAAAACCAATTTTGGAATAAAAAAAAGAACAATTAAAATAATTGTTGTTGAAAGTAATTTTTTCATACCCCGTACTAGATTTTCGACATATTTATGCTGAGTTTGTCGAAATATCCAGTTTAGATGATTAATATTAACTATTCGTTATTTATCTTATTGCCCCGTTGCGCTCCGACCATAGTCGGAGCAGTAGAAAATTCAGTACGGGGCATATATTTATTCGCTCTACTTTTATTATAATAGAAAGTCCAAAGAAAATCAAAAAAGAGTCATGTGGCTCTTTTTTTAAATCAACTTTTCTTGTTCTGATTTGGGTGGGTTGAGTTTGAGGTGTTTGTAGGCAGCTGGGGTAACGACGCGGCCTTTGGGAGTACGAGCGAGAAAGCCGACCTGCATTAGATATGGTTCGTAAATATCGGAAATTGTATCTCTTTCCTCGGATGTAGCAGCAGCAATTGTTTCAATACCCACTGGTCCGCCATTAAATTTTTCAATAATCGTTGCAACAATCAATCTGTCAATCGGTTCGAGCCCAAGTTCGTCAATTTCCATCATTTCTAACGCCTGTTCTGTGATTTCTTTATCAATTTTGCCTTGTCCGTGCACCTGCGCATAATCCCTGACTCTTTTTAATAAACGATTTGCCACTCTTGGGGTTTTTCTTGCCCTTTTGGCGATTTCTTTTAATCCGTCTTGGCTTGATTCAATGTTTAAAATTTTTGCAGAGCGGTTCAAAATATCTTCAATATCTTTTTCTTCATAAAAATCCAAATGATAAGTTGCACCAAAGCGGTTACGTAGAGGAGAGGAGAGTAAACTGATTCTAGTGGTAGCAGCAATTAGGGTAAATGGCGGAATATCAAGTTGGATGCTTCTGGCTGACGGTCCTTTACCAATAATAATATTCAGAGAAAAATCTTCCATTGCCGGATACAGATATTCTTCAATCAATTTATTCAGGCGGTGGCATTCGTCAACAAACAGAACATCGCCCTTTTCCAGGTTGGTGAGGATTGAAGCCAGATCACCAATCTTTTCAATTGCCGGGCCAGAAGTGATTTTGATATTTTTATTAAGTTCGCGGGCGATAATATGCGCTAAAGTTGTCTTGCCCAAGCCAGAACCGCCGTATAAGAGTATATGCTCAACAGCTTCTTCGCGTTTTTTCGCTGCTTCTAATAAAACTTTAAGGTTTTTTTTGACTTTTTCCTGGCCAAAATACTCTCCGAGCTGATTTGGCCGAAGAGTTTTATCCAGTATCTGGTCTTCTATTTTTTCTTTTGGATCTGTGTGCATAGACTTGACAAGCATTTACTAATCTGCTATAATGATAATATATAAATTCCTTTCTAATAATCTGCAGGCAACAAGGGTAACCAATTTTAACAAATACTTACCCTTTGGAATTTTTCTTAGTATAGGATGTTTTGGTTTCCTCCTTGTTGAGGTTCCAACTGAAGTATTCCTCGGAAAGATTCTAAACTTCGGATCCTAAGCCGAATGTCGCTTGTCTGCAGGTTATTGGAAAGGACTTTGTTCTTTTCAAAATAAATTTCTCTGAGTTTATTGGGTCGTTTGAGAATTGCAAAAACAATTTTCGGCGACCCATCTTTTATATTAAGCTATTGACATCCGAATTTCTATGATATACGATGATAACATCACGATGAGAGGCTAACCAAAGGGTTTCGTCCCGAGGCAATGCCTCTTTTAAATTTGCTTTTTGTATTCTAATTTGTGCTTTAAATTGTTCATAAAAACAACATACGACATCATTTTTCTGAACAATGAAGAATATTGTTCTCTATTCGGTATCATTAAATTCAATAATTTATTCTGTTTAATTAGATAATCTGCCAGACAATGAAAATCGCCATCGCCAGTAACTATTAAGGCCTTATCATAATTCGGATATTCTATCATTGTGTGCAATACTAGTTCCGCGTCGACATTGCCTTTAAATTTTTCATTAGGTAGCTTAAGGGTTGGTTTAAATATTAGAATATATCCGTCTTTTTGTAGTCCGGTGTATAGATTTTGATTTTCCGGAACATAACCAATAAAAATAAATGCTTTCATTATAGCGTACTTGTCTTTGAGGTACCTTCTAAATTTCTTGAAATCTAAAATCCAATTTTGATTCCGAATTGATAAATTTAAATTTTGACTATCAATAAAAGCGTAATTATTTTTTATTAATTTTTCCATAATTTAGAAAAAATTTAACCCAAAATCCTTTCTACTTCCTCCATTGTAGTGATGCCCTGTAGTACTTTTAATAGTCCATCTTGTCTCATTAAAACCATTCCGGATTTGATTGCCGATTCTTTAATTTCAACATTAGACGGAGTTTTAAGAATAATTTTTTCCATCGCATCATCAATGATAAATAATTCAAAAACTCCGATTCTTCCTTTATAGCCAGTATTATTGCAATAAGCGCATCCTTGTTCAGAAGCTTTTTTTATTTTAATATCATCCAATTTTGGCTTGGGTACTCGGCTTGGTAATTCCGCTAAGCCATTTTTTATTTTCTCTAATATTTCTGTATCTGGTTTTATATCTATTGAGCATTTGGAGCAGACTTTTCTGATTAATCTTTGGGCAATGATCAGATTCAATGCTGGTGGAATCATTGTTTGATTGACTTTCATATCAACCAAACGCGGAATCGCGCCTGCTGCATCATTGGTATGTAGTGTTGAAAATACCAAATGACCAGTCAGAGCCGCATTAATCGCGGTTGTTGCTGTTTCTGCGTCCCTGATTTCTCCAATTAGAATTATATCCGGGTCTTGCCGTAAGATTGAGCGCAGGCCACTGGCAAAGGTATAACCTTTTTCTGCTTCAACTTGAGTTTGTTCAATTCCTTCTAAATGGTATTCAACAGGATCCTCAAGTGTAATAATTTTCGAACCAGGATCATTTACAGCTTTTAGAAAAGCATAAAGCAATGTGGTCTTGCCTGAGCCAGTCGGGCCAGTAGTGATAATCATTCCATTTGGTTTTTTTAATTCATCTACAATAACTTTATAATCAAAATTCTGAATCCCCAAATCTTCTAATTTTAATCCAATTGTTTTGGGGTCAAGGATTCTTAAAACAACATTTTCTCCGTTATCTGCCGGAATAATTGAGGTTCTGATTTCAATTTCCTTATCCTTTGAATTAAAACTGAATCTTCCATCCTGAGGGACGTCATGGATATTGATTTTTAATTTAGACAACATTTTGATTCTTGAAAGCAGAAGCTGATAGGACGCTGTTGAGATATCAGCTGCATCCTGTAGGATTCCATCCAGCCGATATCTTAATCTGGTTGTATTGCCTGCTTCGGTTTCAAAATGGATATCCGATGCTTCTAATTTTAATCCAGCAGCCATAATTATATTTAAAAGTTGAGTAGTAGGAATGTTAGGCTGTTCTAATTCTTTCTTCAGGTCTTGGACGGTGTTGATACTGGTTTGAATTTTTTCCAGTTCTGAAGTGCTGATTTCAATTTTTTCAATTATTTCAACTTTTTTCGGTTGAGCGAATTTATATCTTTCCCATGCCTTTTCTAATCCGCTTTCTGAAACTATGTTTATTTTCACCTGGTAATTTTTGTCTTCAAGATTTTTTATAAAAGATTTTGTTTGTTTTAAGCGCGGATCAGCAATAGCGACAAATAATTCTTTCTGTTTTTTTAATATTATTGCTGCATTGGCATTTTTTGATTCTATTTCATCGGAGATATTTAACGCCTCATCATCAATTGCGGAAATTCTTAAATTCAAATAAGGAAAACCTAGCTCATCGGCTAGGTCTTTAGCTTTTTGTTCTTCTTGGTCTCGGCGAAGTTGCTGTATTTTAGCATCTGCCCTTTTTTGTTTTTCTTCATTCTTTAATGCCATTCCCTCATCTTATATCAAAACTCTAAATTTTGCAAGTTTATCCGCCGAAGTCTCGACGAAGGCGGGTTTTATTCATTCCCAAAATCATCAAAAGCTGATAGAATAGAGCCAATGGACCCCGGTACTGAATTTTCGACTGGTCCGATGTCCATCGGACCGCAATCGTGGTAAAATTAAACAAATAATAGATTATTAAATAATAAACATTGATTGATTTCGACAAAACTAGTATAAATATGTCGAAAATCTAGTACGGGGTGGAACAATTTATTACGCAAAACCAGAAACAGACGCAGAATTTGGCAAGAATTTTGGCCAAAGAGATTCTGAAATACAAGAATACCAAGAAAAATGCTTTAGTTTTCGGGTTAATCGGCAACCTGGGCGCGGGCAAAACTACTTTTATCCAAGCATTTGCCAAAGGAATAGGAATTAAAGCACGGCTAACCAGCCCGACTTTTGTTCTAATGAAGAATTACGGCAATTTATATCACATTGATTGTTATAGGATAAAGAATCACAAAGACATTTTAGCTTTAGATTTTCAGGAAATTGTTTCCAGTCCAAAAAATATTATTATGATAGAATGGGCAGAGAAGGTTCGCAAGATATTGCCTAAGAATACGGTATGGATAAAGTTTAAGATAGTTTCAGAGAAAAAGAGATTAATTAGCGTGAAATAAATCCGCCAGAGGCGGATGAAATAAGTCCCGATTTCATCGGGACGAAATTAGTTCACCTGTAGTGAACGAAATAAATATAAAAAATGTTACGGGAAATATATGGAGATAAATAAAAATAAAGTATATATAAAATTAGAGGATTTGGAAGTTTATAAATTAGCGAGAGAGTTATCTAAAATCGGTTGGGAAATTTATGAGCCATTTGATTGGCAAATGAAAAAAATCATCGGCGACCAATTTATCGAATCTACTGATTCGGTTGGCGCGAATATTACCGAAGGATATGGAAGATTTCATTATTTAGACAAAATAAAATTTTACTATAATGCCAGGGCTTCTCTAAATGAATGTAATAATTATTGGATAGAGTTATTAAAAGAAAGAGAAAAAGTAGAATTAGATAAATATAAGGAATTTAAAGATATTGCCGAGAAGTTATTAATTAAATTGAATAGATGGATTTCAGCCACATTTCAAAAGACAAAAAAATAAATTGCGTGAGGCCAAAGGCCGAACTAATTTCGTGAGCGTAGCGAATAAATTTCATTCGCCGAAGGCGAATATATTTCGTTCTGATGAAATCAGAACTAATTTCCACGAATATGAAAAAACTTGTTTTAATTGATTCGAATGCTTTGGTGCATCGGGCATTCCATGCGCTTCCTCCTTTAACTACGCGCAAAGGCGAACTTACTAATGCTGTTTATGGGTTTTTCTCGGCATTAATAAAAGTAATCAATGAGCTGAAGCCGGATTATATGGCAGCAACATTTGATTTAGCAGCTCCGACATTTCGGCATATTGAATACGACCAATACAAAGCCAAGCGGCCAAAAGCGCCGGATGAACTCTATGCGCAAATCCCGCGCACAAAAGAAGTTCTAAAGGCATTCGGCATTCCAATTTTGGAAAAAGAAGGATTTGAAGCAGATGATATTATTGGTACAATTGCGAAAAAATACACGAATAAAGAAATAGATATTTTAATTGTGACCGGCGACTTAGACACATTGCAGTTAATTGATGACAATATCAGTATTTATACAATGAAAAGGGGTTTGAGCGACATAATGATATATGGCGAAAAAGAAGTTGAGGAAAGATACGGCTTAAAAGTGAGCCAGATGATTGATTATAAAGCATTAAGAGGCGATCCGTCGGACAATATTCCAGGAGTAAAAGGAATTGGAGAAAAAGGAGCGAGTAATTTGCTCAAGGAATTTGGTACTTTAGAAAATTTGTATAAAAAATTAGATAAACTTACAGAGAAACAGATTATTGACAGCCATGCCTTGAGTAAGTCAGTGGTAGAAAAGTTAAAAGCCGACAAACAAATGGCATTTTTTAGCAAGCGACTGGTAACTATCCGTCAAAACGTGCCGATAAAGGTTGATTTAAAAGAACTTGATTGGCAGAATCATTTTGATATGGATAAAGTGCGGGAATTATTTATTGAATTAGGATTTAATACATTATTGCGTCGTTTGCCGGGAGGAGAAGCAGAGAAAAAAGCGGAGATACAATCCAAACAGACAAATTTATTTTAATTATGAAAAAATTCAAAATAATTCTAATTGTTATAATAGTTCTGGTTGTTGCGGGATTTTTGTTTTGGAAGCTGGGGAACCGAAGCATTAGTATTGGAAATGATAATCAACAGCAAAATACGACAAATAAAAATGGCATCAGTCCGATTACTGGAGAAAAATGCGTGAATTACAATCGCAGGCTCATTGCTGTGATGCTGGCAACTGATGCAATCACCCGCCCGCTTTCGGGAATCAGTCAGGCAGATATTGTAATTGAAATGCCGGTCATTACTGGTGGGATTACGCGCCTATTAGCTATTTATGGATGCGAGTCCCCAGATGAAATTGGGTCTGTAAGAAGCGCGCGGCACGATTACATTCCTTTGGTTATGGGCCTTGATGCAATTTATGCGCATTGGGGCGGTTCGCATTTTGCTTTAGATAAACTGGATAAAGGAATTATGGATAATCTTGATGCAATGGAAAATCCTTATGACAGCTTTTTTCGTAAATCAGGAATAGTTATGCCTCATGACGGATTCACTACAATGGACAGGTTGTTGAATGCAGCGGAAAAACTTGGCTATCGCATGGAAACCAAATTTTCCGGTTATCCGCATCTGAAAAAATCAGAATCAAAATTACCTGCCTCGCCGAGTCAAGGCGGGTCAAGTCCGAATACAGGCGGTCGTTTGTCCATTGGCTATGGCGGAGAATTCAAAGTTTCTTATGCATATGATAAAGAAGAAAATCTATATGAGAGATACAGGAACAATTTAAAGGAAACAGATAAAAATAATAATAATCAGGTAAAAGTAAGCGTAATAATTGTTATGCGCGCAGAATCGCGCATGATTGAGCCGCCGGATTATAATGAAGTTGATGTTGAAGGCGAAGGAGAGGCGAAAATTTACCAGAACGGGGAGGAAATAAAAGGTTATTGGAAAAAAACCGGTACTTACAGCGATTCAAAGCTTACATTTTTAAATGACAAAGGCAAGGAAATTGAATTCGCGCCAGGCAAAATCTGGCTTCAGATCGTAGAGCCGACAACAGAAGTAAAATGGGAAACATTTTAATATGCTCATATTTTTATACGGACAAGATGCATATAGGTCTAAAGAAGAATTGCGCAGGATGATTGAGAAAAACAGAATAGATAATTCTGATTGGTTTGATTTTATTAGAATTGATGCCAGCGACAAGCAAGTTGAGATTTTTAAGGAATTAAAGCAAACAGCAGATACAGTTTCCATGTTCAGCCAGAAAAAACTGATTATTATTGAAGATGTTTTTTCTTTGAACCAGGAAAGCCAGGATGAAATATTAGAATTTTTAAAAAAGAAAAAAATTGAAGACAATAAAGATATAACGATTGTTTTTTGGGCCGAGTCTGCCTCACCTGCCTCGCCGGCAGGCGGGTCAACGAATGGACTTCAAAAGTATTTAAAATCCAAAGCAGAATGCAAAGAATTTAAACCATTGCAAGGCGCGCAATTGAAAAAATGGATTAAGGATTTTATTGATAAACAGAAAGGTTCAATCGATAATTTGGCAGTAGATAAATTAATAGAGTGGGTCGGCAATGATTTATGGAGAATGAGCAATGAATTGAATAAATTACTTTCCCATAATAAAACCATACGTTTGGAAAATGTGGAATTATTAGTCAGGCCGGAAATTGATTTGAATATTTTCCAATTAGTTGATGCAATCGGATACAAACAAAAAACTAAAGCATTATCTTTATTCGGCCAATACATTAAAAGCGGAGAGAGCGAATATTATTTATTATCAATGATAGCGTATCAAATCAGAAATCTGATTAAGGCAAAAACAGCCGAAGATATCGAATTATTAGGATTACATCCATTTGTTGCTAGAAAAACAAAACAGCAGATGGATAATTTCACTTTTGAAGAATTAAAAAAAATCTATCATCAGTTGATGATAATAGATTTTGAATCAAAACTCGGAAAAACAGATATTACTGCTGCCCTAGAGTTGTTTTTAACGAACCTCTAGAGATAAATTTAGTTAATCTCGATTTTTTTCTTGCCGCATTATTTTTCTTTATAACTTTGGTTTTCGCAGCCTTATCAATTGCTTTATAAGCCAATGGAAGAAGTTTTAATGCTTCTGCTTTTTTGTTTTCAATAACTAGTTTTTTGATTTTTTTGACTGTATCGCGCAAAACATTAAGCCGACGCAGGTTTCTTCGCCTTCGTGTTTTATTTTGCCTTAATGCTTTTTCTGCTGATTTTGTAATAGGCATACCCCGTAGTAGATTTCCGACTAATTAAAATTATTATGCTGCTCCGCAGCAGTCGGAAATTCACTACGGGGCATATTAAGATAATATCAGACATTATTTTTTTTTGCAAATTATTATTGATTTGACGTCAAATAAAAGGTAGAATAAAAGTAATGATTGGCTCTATTGAAGGGAAAATTGAATATAGTACGGATAAATATGCATTGATTGATGTTAACGGCATTGGTTATAAGGTTTATATTTCCGTTAATACGTTCAAAAACCTGCCCGAAAAGAGCAGTAAAATAAAACTATTTACCCATTTGCATGTGCGCGAGGACATTATGGATTTATATGGATTTTTGAATCAGGAAGATTTGGAGTTTTTTGAATTATTGATTTCTATATCCGGCATTGGGCCGAAAGGAGCTCTGAATATTTTAAATGTAGCATCAGTCGAAAATCTGAAAAAAGCCATAGCCAATGAAGAAAGCAGTATTTTGACAAAAGTTTCCGGCATTGGTAAGAAAATAGCGGAAAAGATTATATTAGAACTAAAGAATAAGGTTGGCGGAGAATTTATAGACGAGAAATTCGGAACTGACGGTGAGGCAATTGACGCCTTAGTTTCTCTGGGTTACAGATTACAGGAGGCCAGGGAAGCGCTTAAAAAAGTTCCAGAAGCAATAAAGGAAGTTGGAGATAAAGTTAGACATGCTTTAAAAATTTTGGGCAAATCCCGCTGAGTGGGACGAAATAATGAAAAAATCATTTTTACAATCAAATGAATGGGCTGATTTTCAAAAACGATTAGGAAGAAATGTTTGGCAAATAGATGGAATCAATGTTATTGAACATAAATTGCCGATGAATAAGTCCTATTTCTATTCACCCCGCCTGTGTCCTTCAGACTGCCTCCTTCGCCGAAGCGGCTGCGAAGGCCGAGTCGGCGGGCAAGCCATGCCTACCGGCAGGCAGGCTCGGCTTCAATCATTCGTAGATAGGATTAAAAAAATTGCAGAACAAGAAAATGCAATATTTTTTAAATTAGAGCCCGAAGAAGATATTGATAAAGATTTATTGAAAGAATTCGGATTTATAAAGTCAAAAAATATTCAGCCATTAAAAACTATAATTTTAGATATTACTAAATCAGAACAGGAAATTTTAAATCAGATGCACAGCAAGATGCGCTACAATATTGGCTTGGCGCAGAAAAAAGGAATTATACTTAGAACAGGCAATAATCAGCATGATTTTGAGGAATTTTGGAGGTTAACACTTAAAACAGGCAAGAGGGACGGGTTCAGACATTATGCAAAAGAATATTACAAAGAAATACTGGAGATTCCAGGAGTGAAATTGTTTTTAGCAGAGCTTAATGGTAAGATTATTGTTGCGAATATTGTTGTTTTCTATAAACAGAGGGCGATTTATTTGCACGGAGCATCTGATTATAAATATAGAAATTTGATGGCAGCTCCACTTTTGCAATGGCATCAGATTTTAGAAGCAAAAAAAGCTGGTTGCATTGAATATGATTTTTGGGGTATTGATGAAATTAAATGGCCAGGCGTAACCAGGTTTAAAAAATGCTTTGGCGGCAAGGAAATCACTTACCCAGGCGCATTTGATTTGATTTTCCAACCAATATGGTATCGGATTTATAAAATTGCCAAGAAATTCTTATGAAAAAATTCATACCTAAATTTATTTTCAATATTTACCATTATTTATTGGCTTTAATTGGCGCCATTATTTATGGTTTTCCTTCGAGAAAATTGATTGTAATCGGGGTTACTGGAACAAAAGGTAAATCGACAACCGTGGTTTTAACGGGGAAAATTTTTCAAGAAGCCGGATACAAGGTTGGCTGGATTTCTTCTTTGACTATAAACATAGGCAAAGAGGAAATAATGAATCCATATCATATGACTATGCCAGGACGATTTTTTATCCAGTCAGCATTGGCGAAAATGGTCAAAAATGGCTGCAAATACGCAATAATTGAAGTGACTTCAGAGGGAATAAAGCAATTCAGGCATAAGTTTATCAAATTTTCCGGAGCGGTGTTTACAAATCTGGCGCCTGAACATATTGAAGCGCACGGAAGTTTTGAAAAATACAGGTCAGCGAAACTGGAATTATTTAAAGTAGCAGCGAAGAACGAGAATAGTTTTGGAATTTATAATGTAGATGATAAAAATGTTGGGTGGTTTTTAAAAATTCCGATTAAAAATAAGTATCAGTACAGCTTGAAAGCCAATAAAATTGATTTTAAATTAAATTTAATCGGGGAATTTAACCAATATAATGCCTTGGCAGCAATAACTATCGCAAAATCGCAGAGGATTTCCGAAGATATTGCCAAAAGAGCATTGGAAAAGGTAAAATTCATTTCAGGACGGCTTGAAGAAATTAATGCGGGACAGGATTTCAAGGTAATTGTTGATTTGGCGCATACACCCGATTCATTTGAAAAGGTTTTTAGAGTATTTAAGCAGATGCCGCATAATAAAATTATCTCTGTTTTTGGTTCTGCTGGCGGGGGCAGAGACAAGTGGAAAAGGCCGGAATTGGGCAGAATTGCTTCGGAAAACTCCGATATTGTGATAATCTGTACAGAGGATTCTTATAATGAAGACGAACAGGAAATTGCTGATGAAATCGCGGCTGAATGCAAAAGAATAAAGCCGGAAATAATCTTAGATAGACGGAATGCAATCAAAAAAGCGCTCTCTTTGGCGCAAAAAGATGATATCGTCCTTATTTTAGGCAAGGGTACGGAACAAACAATGGTTATTGGAAATAAAAAATCCAAATGGGACGACAGAGAAGTAGTTGAGGAAGAATTAGAAAATTTGCTATAATAGAAATATGCGCAATCTTTTGGGTTTGAAAGTTGAAACAAAATTAAGTTTATTTATTGTAGCAATATTTGTGGCAATTTTTTTATTTGCGGTTTTTAAGGGCATGGATAATTTTACTAAATTTATTGATATAATGGATAAGTATGAAGAATTACGCATCAAGTAGGGCGAATAAAGGCAAGGCCGCCTACAGAACTCCCAGTGTTTTTAGATACCATGCATCAATGAAGAGTATTAAGAATATATTATGGGAAAAATACAAAAAATCAGGGAGCAAAAGAAAATCGAAGCGCAGTTCCAGCAAGAGCTGAAAAGGAAAAAGAACAAAAAAACAATGCTCATTATCGGAATTGCACTAATTGTTTTAGTTATTGTTGTAGTTGCAATTTTCTATTTTATCAGTTTAAATAAATCCAGTAAGATTATTAAGGTTACAATACAAATCGAGAAAGGCAGTATTGAGTTAGAGTTATACAGGAAAGCAGCGCCAAATACAGTTGATAATTTTATAAAACTGGCAGAACAGGGATTTTATGACGGCGTGAGGTTTCATCGCGTTGTCGAAGATTTTATGATTCAATCAGGTGATCCTGGCACTGGCGGTCCAGGATACACATTTGAGGACGAAATTAACCCAAAAGCGCTTGGATTGTCAGACGAATTAATTGTGCAGTTGCAAAGCCAGGGATATACATTTAATTTTCTGCTCAAATCCATTCCTCATAAAGTCGGAACGATTTCAATGGCAAATTCCGGCCCGAATACCAATGGCAGCCAATTCTTTATTATAACAACTAAAGATCAGCCGGATTTGGATGGACGCTATACTGCCTTTGGTCAGGTAATAAGCGGCATGGATGTAGTGCAAGAAATAGAGCAAGGTGATATAATTAATAAGATAATAATTAATTAATAGATTAAAAATATATGTTAGATTTTTTCCAAATTAAACAGCATCGGATTATTTTTTCAATGCCGGATGTAACTTTTGTTGATTTTTCGGTTGTCACTCAAGGAGTGCGTATAAATGATGTCCGGTACGAGATTAAATAAGGATGCTTAAGGCGCCGAAAAATACAGAACGATTCGAATGGACAATGCATTCTGCTTCCAAGATGAGGCAATACAACTTATCAGAGAACAGAGTTAAACGAGTGATAAATAATCCTAAAAGAAAAGAGGTTGGCATTGCGCCAGGGACAATTGCAGTGATGCAGCCGAATAGTTCGAAGCACACTTATGAATTTTGGGCAATGTATAAAGTTCTGAGAGGAGGGAAGATAAAAATTATTACTGCCTGGAAATATCCTGGCAAAAGCCCTACTAGGGGGCCGATACCGATACCGCCTGAAATCCTTGAGGAATTAGGCGAAATCGAATAAAAGTAAAAATCTATGTTCAAAAAAATTAAACAATTAGTTTTCAACATCAAGGCATTGATAATTTTATTGATAATTTTGATTGTTGTTGGGTGGGGTCTAACTATCTATTTTGGCATTAAATTGAATTCGAAAAAAGATATTTGCATTGATTATCAAACCCAAATGGAGAAATTAAACTACTATTCAAACCTCCTTTTTAAATCAGTAAAATTAATCCGAGAAAATAAAAGCCTTGATGTTTTAGAGGAAGATGTCCGGCTTTTGGATAATGGAGTTGTATTAACTGAGTGGGAGGATGTTGTTATCGGTGGGAACAAAGAAAGAGATGTAAATGATTATCTTGATGTGATAATTGATTCTCTAATCTTTTTCTCAAAATGAAAAAAATAATTCGGCTCTCGCCATCGAGTTTGAATTTATTTTTTGAATGTCCAAGATGTTTTTGGTTGCAATTAAATGAAAATATCCACCGGCCACGGGGGATATTTCCGTCTTTGCCAGGAGGAATGGATTTGGTGATAAAAGATTATTTTGATAAATACAGAGAAAAAGGAGAATTGCCTCCAGAGCTTAAAGGCAAGATTGATGGGAAATTGTTTCACGACCATAAACTTTTAAACAAATGGCGTAACTGGAGAACTGGATTGAAGTTTACTGATGAATCTTTGGGCATAACTTTATTCGGAGCATTGGATGATTGCGGGGAAAAAGATGGAAAATATTTCCCATTGGATTATAAAACCCGCGGGTTTGCGCCAAAAGAAGGCGATTCGGAAAAATATTACGGTAATCAGCTTGATTGCTATGCGCTAATGCTTGAAGAAAACGAATATCCGGTTAGTGATTGTGGCTATTTGATATATTATTATCCTGAACATGTTGAAGAAAACGGCACGGTAATTTTCAATGTTAAGCCCATAAAATTAAAAATAGACCCCAATAGGGCCAGAAAAACTTTAAATGATGCAATTAGATTGTTAAATGGGCCGATTCCATCTCATCATTCAGAATGCGAATATTGTATTTGGGGCAGGAACAACGGGGATTAAAGTTTTTATCGTTTTTATTATTATTTATCGTTATTTATTTCGTTATTTCTATTGTAGAATAGATATGTTATAATTAATTCACGATCGTGAATTAATTATTAGGTGTTAAACTTGATTATAAGTTTATGAAAATTCGACTTACGGAAAAATTACTTTGGGATATTTGGAAATTAATAAAAATAAAAGATCAAATAAAAGATGAGGCATTATCGGGAAAATGGTATGGATTTAAGGATCCTTTTGAAATGATTTGGCCTGATTTTTATGGTATTAGAGATGTATATTGGAAAAAATATCGCGACAAAAACAAAAAGGAAAGATTTACCAGAATGGTGAGATATCTTAAAAATAAAGGATATTTACAGGTTAAGGATCTTAAAAACAGAAAAGCAGTTATGATTACGGATCATGGTATGAAAAAAATATTTAATATTGGTATTAAATTAAAAAACAGAAAACAACGTCCCGATAAAAAATGGCAGATGGTCTTATTCGATATTCCAGAAACATCAAGAAGAAGTCGTGACTTATTTCGTAGACAACTCAAATACCTGGGATACCAAAATCTTCAAAAGAGTATATTTGTTTGTCCATATGACGTATTAAAAGTAACACAACAATTAATTAAGAATTACAAATTACAAAGATTCGTTAGATTATTATTAGTGGAAGAAATTAAAATTTAATAATACGATAAATATGATAAGATTTTTACGATCGTGAATTAATTGTCGTGTTATAAATAAAAAATTTCCCCGATTAAATTAATTTCTTAATCATATAGGTTCCTTTTAATTTATATCCCAATTTTCGGTAATATTCGCGGACGCCGATGCCGGCAATAACTGCTATTTTTAAGAAATTAAATTCTTTTTTGGCGATTTTTTCCGCTTCTGCCATTAATTGCTTGCCCAAACTTTTATGCTGCTGGGCATTTTTATTTTTATCCGTTATTGCCACAACCTGACCATAAGTATGGAGTTCGCGTATAATAGCCCATTTATTTGTAATGCGTAATCTTAAAAATGCCAGGATTTTATCATTTTTTACATCCTCAAATGATAAAAATATTTCTTTTCCGCCAGAAGCATTGTAGTTGCGTCGTATGAGTTTGATGTTTCGGGTTTCGATATTCGAATTTCGTATTTCTCTGCATCTTATGCATCTACATTTTACCCTTCCTTGCTGTAATAGTTGCCTTAGATTGGACATTTTATTGCCGGCAACAATGTCTTGCGAAGAGATATCGCGGATAATTCTGATAATTCTGACATACGGCGGAATTTTTGATTTTATTTTTATTAGAAGATTCAACAATTCTTTATTAGAATATGGTTTATATTTCTTATTCCTCCATAATTTGTACAAAGGAGCGTTTTTTAGCACAACACAGGGATAAATTTTCAATTGGTCTGGCTGAAAATCTTCATTTATAAATAATTCCTCAAACATTTTTACGTCTTTTCGCGGGTTAGAGCCAGGAAGCCCGGGCATCATATGAAAAGTAATTTTCATTCCCGCATTTTTCAGAAGCTTCGTGGCAAGAATCGTTTGTTTAATGCCATGTCCGCGCAGATTTTTTCGCAAAATATTATCATAAATGCTTTGCGCTCCTAATTCTACTCTGGTACAGCCGAATTTTCGCATCTTCTCAATTTCTTTTTCATTAATAAAATCAGGCCGGGTTTCAAGAGTCAATCCAATGATTCTGTGTTTACCCTTTTCATTATTTTTTTGCGCTTCTTTAAGATTTTTTGCAGTTTTCCCATTACAGGCATCAAAGCATCGCTTGATAAACCAATTTTGGTATTTGGCTGGATAATACGACCAAGTGCCGCCCAAAACAATCAGTTCAATTTTATCTGTGTTGTGGCCGGTCATTCCCAGTGATTCCAAGCGGGTTTCTGTCTGTAAATATGGGTCAAACTTGGTTAAAACAGCGCGCATGCAGGCTGGTTCATTGGCGAGATAGCTTTTGGGCATGTCTTTTTCTTGGGGGCAGTAAAGGCATTTGCCAGGACAAGGGTAGGGTTTAGTAATAACTGTTATTGCAGCAATGCCGGATAAAGTTCTTATTTTTCTGGTTTTAAGGATGTTTTCTAAAAATAGCGATGGTTTCGCCTTGTTTAAGGTAATGATATCGTGATATGATTTAAGTAGTTTGATGTTTGTCGGAATTGATGTTTTATATCTTAAAGATGCCTGGCGTTTGATAGTATCAAGTTTTTTCTCGGTAATTTTTTTCTGCTTTAATATAGATCCAATTATGTAGTTTTCAATTGTCATGAATTTAGAACAAGCGCATAAAATATTAGAAGAAAATAAACAGACCTATAATGAGATTGCTGATGAGTTTGATAAGACCAGAAATAAATATGACTTTTTAATGGACGAACTCAAAAAATATGTTAAAGGCAATGAAAGGGTTTTGGATTTAGGATGCGGAAACGGAAGATTATACAAGATATTTGAAAATAGGAATGTTGATTATACTGGCGTGGATTTTTCCGAGAATCTAATCCAGAAGGATATTGAGAAATACGGAAATCATTTTAAAACAGCTAATATATTAAGTTTACCATTTTTTAAGGAAAATTTTGACTCCGTATGGGCAATTGCTGTTTTGCACCACATACCCACAGCCGAGCTAAGAAAGCGCGTTCTCAGCGAGATTAAGAGGGTTCTCGGGCCAAAAGGAAAGGTAATCGCCACTTGCTGGAAAATAAAATCGTTTTTCCGTAAGGACATCTTTATTCCATTTCACGGTAAGAGAAGATATTATCATGTATTTTCAAAAAGGGAAATAAGAGGATTATTTGAAAAGGCAGGATTTAAAATTGAGGAGCTTAAAATCTTGAAAAATAATATATTAGTTGTCGCAACCCCTCGACTTCACTTGGGGTAAAACTTATGAAATTAACTTTTTACGGCGGTGCCAGCGAAGTAACTGGCGTCAAATATTTATTAGAAGCTAAAGTTGCCCATAAAAAGGCGGTCAAAATTTTAATCGACTGCGGAATGCTACAAGGAGGCAAGGATGCGCTGGAAAGAAATTATCAGCCATTCCATTTTAATGCCAAAGAGGTCAGCTACTTGTTTATTACTCACGCCCATATTGATCACGTCGGCTTGATTCCCAAATTATATAAATACGGGTTTAGAGGCAAGGTTTTTATGACTTCGCCGACAAAAGAGCTAGCTTCAATAACTCTTCTCGACAGTTGTGGGATTCTAAAGAGAGAGGCGCGGGAAAAAGGCATAGAGCCGATTTTTGAAGACAAGGACGTTGAGGGAATTTTGGGTTTAATAAAGACAGTTAAATATAATAGAAAACATAAATTAGAAAGCGATATTCATTTTAGATTTAATGATGCCGGTCATATGCTTGGATCGTCAATAATTGAAATCTGGGCAGAGGGTAAAAAAATTGTTTTCTCGGGTGATTTGGGCAATGCGCCTACCCCTCTTTTAAAACCGCCGACGAAAATTGATCAGGCGGATTATATTTTAGTTGAATCGGCCTATGGTGGCAAAATTCACGAAGGAAGAGAATTAAGGAAGGAAATTCTGGAAAATATTATTGAAGAAACATTCAACGATAAAGGAGTGCTAATGATTCCTGCTTTTGCCGTTGAAAGAACTCAGGAATTGCTCTGTGAATTAAATGAATTGGTGGAGAATAGTAGGATTCCACAGATGCCGATATTTATAGATAGTCCATTAGCAATAAAAGCAACCGAGATTTATAAAAAATACCCGGAATATTTTAATAAAGAGACAACCGAAATGATTAAACGCGGAGAAGATTTCTTTAAATTTCCCGGGTTGATTTATACGGAGCAGGTTACAGAATCAAAAGCTATAAACAATATTTCTCCTCCGAAAATAATCATTGCCGGTTCCGGAATGTCGGTTGGCGGCAGAATTTTATTCCATGAAAAGCTGTATCTGCCTGACCCGAATAGCTGTCTTTTAATAACTAATTATCAAGTGAAAGGAACTTTGGGTCGCCGCCTATTAGAGGGAGAAAAAAAGATTAAAATTTTTGACGATGAAGTGCTGGTTAGGGCAAGAGTGGCCTCAATTGAAGGATATTCATCGCATGCTGACCAGAAAGCAATTTATGATTGGTTAAATAATTTTTCCAAGCCAGTAAAGCATATTTGGGCAGTCCAGGGAGAAGAATTGTCGTCGAAGCCATTGGTGCAGTTGATAAAGGATAATTTGGGCATACCAGCATCAGTTCCAAAACTTGGAGAAGTCGTGGAATTGTGATATAATCAAACTATGAACCCCGTAGTGAATTTCCGACTGGTCGCCATAGGCGACACAACTACAGGGGTACAATAAAGAAAGAAAACAATAATCAACTAACCTAGATTTTCAACGAAACATTGTCAGTAGTCGGAAATCTACTACGGGGTGAAATACAAAATTTGTGTATCAGGAGCAGCTCAAACAGGGCATTGCGCAAAAGATGCCTTAGAAAAAGCCAAGGAAGTCGGCCGAGAGATAGTCAGGCAGAATGGAATTTTGGTTACTGGAGCCACGGTGGGCATTCCTTATTGGGCTGCTATTGGGGCCAAAGGAGAGGGTGGCGTTGTTTTTGGTTTGTCTCCAGCTGCTTCCAAGATTTCCCATATTAAAACTTATCGCTTGCCCACTGATTACCATGATGTTATTATTTATACTGGATTTGAGTACGCAGGCAGGAATTTGATTCTTACTCGTTCCTCGGATGCAGTAATTATTATTTGCGGTAGAATAGGAACACTTAATGAATTCACTATTGCTTTTGAAGACAATAAACCAATAGGAGTTCTTACTGGTACCGGCGGAACAGCTGATATGATTAAAAATATTGTCGATAACAGCCACCGCGGGTCGGGTAAAATAGCATATGACTCAGACCCCGTGAAATTAGTGGCAAAAGTCATTAAGTTAATTAATAAAGAAAAAATTAATTAACCCGCCCGCCACGCAAGCCAGCTTGCTGGCGTTGCGGGCAGGTAATTAAACATTTTATATGGCAAAAGAGATTAAGAAAACCAAAAAAACAACAGAAAAAACTGCGAAAGAACAACTGGTCGGTAAAATTATCCATTACTACGACAAGATTAATGTTGGCATTATTGAAGTGAGTAAAGCGCTGAAAAAAGGAGACAAGATCCATATTAAAGGAAATACTACTGATTTTGAAGAAGATGTAAAGTCAATGCAGGTAGAGCATGAACAAATCGATAAAGCCAAAAAAGGTGATGTGATTGGAATGGCAGTCAAAGAAAAAGTAAGAGAAGGAGATTTGGTCTATAAGGTTTAATAATTATATAGGTTTATCAATGTTTCACCTATGCCCTGATACTGAATTTTCGACTGCTCCGACTGCAGTCGGAGCACAATCGGGACATGATTAAACAAATAAAGATTATTATAAATAACAAACATTAATTGATTTTCGATGAACTCAGCTTAAATATGTCGAAAATCTAGTACGGGGTATGATTATATCTTTTAAAAAAGAAGCCATTGAGATTAGTTCGAAAAGAAAATGGTTCATTATTGGAATTGTTATTGCTTTGCTTAATCCTATTTTTTCAGGCCTAGTTGTATCTTTTGGCTTTTTAACTGAGCCGAAATTAAGGAGAGAAGGAAAGATAATTTTAATCATCAGTTTTGTTTGGGCAATAATACTGGCTTATTTGATTGAGTGGTTAAAAAAGGGCGGGTATATCTAATATAGTCAAAATATATAAATCCGAGTTTGATGAAAACTCGGATTTAAGTTACAATTAAATCAATGAAAGGATTTATATTAGCAACAGCGGTTTTAATGAGTACAATTGTAGGAGTAGGTATGTTCGGGCTTCCTTATGTCGGAACTAAATCTGGTTTCTTGATTATAGCTATTTTTTTATTCATTCTGACAATAGCTATGACGCTGATTCATTTGTTTTACGGCGAGATTATTTCGAGGACAAAAGGAAAACATCGTTTGCCTGGTTACGCCGGGCGTTATTTAGGGGAGAGAGCTAAAAAGATAGTTGGATTTTTTGTCATCGGTGGGTTTTATGGATCGCTTTTGGTTTATATTGTTGTTGGCGGAAGTTTTCTCTATACTATTTTATCCCCAATTGTAAATTTGCCGCTTATTGTTTTTAATTTGGTATTTTTTATAATCGGCTCTGCTGCTGTTTATTTCGGATTAAAATTGATCACTGGATTAGATTTATTGATGGGATTATTCTTGATTTTAATAGTATTTTTGTTTCTTTATTTCGGCTTTAATTATATTGATATTAGCAATCTAAAAACAATCAATTGGCGCAATGCGATTGTGCCTTACGGAGTGATTCTTTACTCTTTGGCTGGACTAGTTGCTGTGCCAGAGATAAGGAATATTTTATCGGACACCGAAAAAAAGAAGCATTACAAAAAGGTAATTATCTTGGGCACAATAATTCCGGCTATTCTTTATCTTGTTTTTATAGCAACAACAATCGGATTAACTGGTAAGGATACTTCTTTAAATGCTGTTAGTGGTTTAATAGATGTGTTAGGCAGTAGGGTCGTTTTGCTCGGCGCTGTATTTGGTTTTTTGGCAACCATTACATCGTTTTTCGCTTTAGGACTATCCTTAAAGGAAACATATCTCAATGATTTTGGGTTTAGGAAAAACTGGGCATGGTTTATTACTTGTTCTATTCCTTTAATTTTGTTTGTTTTAGGTGTTCAAAACTTTGTCATTGTTATAACTATCTTAGGGGCATTAATGGGAATAGTTGAGTGTGTTTCTATAGTGTTAATTCACAGAAAATCAATAGATTTAGGGGACAAAGAGCCGGATTATAAGGTAAGGATTCCATTTGTAATAAGATATCTTATAATCGCGGTCTTTGTTATGGGTTTTGTTTATACGATATTCTCTTTAATTTTTTCTAATCAGTGATGACAAGGACAACATTGATAAACCTTGATAGATATAATCTATAATATAAGTGTAATATGTGTGTATAATATGTTCGTAAATAGCTTCAAGTTCTTTTAAATTGAATATAACTCACTTCTCTATAAGTAGAGAAGGGCATTTAGTTAGGTTTCATTCCTTTATCGCCCCTATATTTTATTAAAAATAAGGGGTTTTGGTTATCCACAGACTATAGCTATTGACAGGGTAAATTTATGCTATAATTAAGATAAGTTAATATATTTATTAGGGTGGAATATCGATTAAGGGTTTTACGTAGATTCTTAATTAGTTAACATCACCTCTATTTTTGTATATTCCAAAAGGAATATGTCTAAAAAAATAGAGCTAAAAGATGGAGCACTAAAGGAATATAACGTAAAACCCAAATGAGTTTTAAAAAAGACAAAAACTTAACCAATAAAAGATACATATCGCTATTAGAGGCGGCACGAATTTATGGTTGCACGCAAAAACATTTTGCATTAATGGCGAGGCAAGGAAAATTAAAGGCCATAAAAATCGGCAGGGATTGGATGACTACATTTCAGTGGCTGGAAGAATATACGAACTATATTGATCTAGCCAATGGTAATGGCGGGAAGATACCGGAAATAAGTCAGTTTGCCAAAAAAATCTTTGTTTTGTCCTTAGTCAGTGTAATGTTATTCGCTTTTTTCGCTTCTGCTTACACCTCGTTTAAAGACGGGGTTTTGCAAATTCCAAAACCAATCGAAGATTTTATAGTAAAAATATCTTCCAATAACACACAGGATATTAATAAGCTTCCAGCGCAAGCTATAATTGAAACAAATAAAATACTGGCAGCCAGTTTTAATTTAGAAAATGTTTTAAAGAATATTAAACATAGCAAAATCGGAACTTCTGTTATTGATACGGTTGAAACTATAATTTTAGGAATAAAAGCCGTGGATAGAAAATCTAATGCGTTTTTTAATCCTGTACTTAGAGATGTCTTGGCATTTTTTGATAAAATACTTTCCGATTCAGGCAGTTTTGTTATTAATTTGTCCAGCAATACCATAAAATCTATTGGCCGCATACCATCATTCTTCTCTTTTAAGTCGCTTACTCCTTTCTATTATAACTACGATACCTCCGACCAATCCTTTGTCTCCATCCGCGAGCTTTACCAGAAATTAAGAGATATGCGCGAGTTGATAGAAGGTAAAACAATCGTTATCAATAAAGAAACCCAGCAGATTATCCAATATATAACCAGCGTTACTCCCGTGCAAAAAGAAGTGGCCGTGATTAAGGATCAGGATTTATTAAATGCCCAGTTTGCTGTTTTCAGGAATGAAGTTCTTGCTCAAATAGCTGGCGATATCACTGATTTCCAATCTAAGATCGGCAGCCAGATAATTACGCAGAATAATTATTACTATTCAGAAGCTGTTGCAGCAGGCGGAATTAATAATGTTAACAATGAAGTTGATTTTAACGAAAACGTGGATATGGCTAAAAATTTAACCGTGGTAGGAACAATTATTGGTGGGACTATAAGTGATGGTATTTTGACTATTGGTTCTGGGAATATCAGCGGAGGAGATACTCTTTCTTTTACCCACGCCTCAATATCAGATGATCTGACAATAAATAATATAAATATTTCTGATAATCTAATTGTTGAAAATTTTACCGGAACTCATGTTTCCGTCTCGGATGATTTAACTATCGGCGATAACATTACTTTTTCGGATAGTTTAGCATCTGTGTCGGGTAATTTTCTAGTTGGCGGTAATGTCGGTATTGGAACAACAATCCCTGGCGCTCTATTAGGAATCCAGGATGATGATTTAAGTGATTATTTATTTGCAGTAAGCAGTATATCTACGGGGGATTTATTTTCAGTAGCACATAACGGCAATACGGGAATCGGAACAATTCCTACGGATTATTCAAAATTAGTCGTCAGCGCCAGCGCTACGGATTTAAATGCCATTACTAACAATGTAGATTCTCATTTAACCATTAATCCAAATGCCACAAATGGCGATTTTAGTAATATTTATAGCAGTACCGACGTGGAATCTGATTCAACGCAAGCGATGTGGCGGATTATGGGAGATAGTTCAACAGTGAGAAATTATGGCTCGGGAAATATCAATATTATGGAAGTTGTAAATAGTTGGGGACAGCATAATGGAGCCGGAACAATAACTCATCTTGCGGGATATGAATCAGAAAATTATGGGGACGGGACCAATGGCGGGAAAATAACCAATTCTCACAATTATTACGGCTATGCTTACTATGATAATAATATGAATGTTACCAATAATTATGGTATTAGAATTGATTGGTCATCGCTTTTATACACCAGTTCAAACATACAAACAAATTATGGAGCATATATTGGCAAGCCAATTAAAGATGCCACAAGCACAATCGGCACTAATTACGGGATTTATCTTGGAGACCAGGCAGTGGGTTCTACTTCTTATGCTATTTATTCCGCTGGCGGACAAAATTATCTTGCAGGAAATCTTGGCATCGGCACATCTTCTCCTGATTACGCATTAGATGTTGCAGGTCAAATAACAGCAAGCAGTTCATATTTTACCGGATTAACAAATATGAAACACGCTTCTATATCCGACGATTTAACCATTGGTGATAATATTACCTTCTCGGATAGTTTAGCATCAATCTCGGGCGATTTTTATTTTGGTGATGGATTATTGGTTAGTAATGTTTCGGATGGAGGGATTTCTGTTTCTGGAAATTTTGAAGTATCTGGCAATGTTGAATTTGGCGATGCCACAACTGATGTGTTAATAGTTAATTCTTATGTTGGTTCTGATTTGATTCCTGATAACAACACGAGAAGCATTGGTACCACAGACAATAGATGGAGATATGGATATTTTGATGAATTAACCGTAGCTACAATTTCAGCCACAGGAGCAGATATCGGAGGAACAATAAATCAGGCGTTTATTATTAATTCTGACAACGTAAGTGATGATACAGAATATTCATATCTTACTTTTGAACGAGGAGATCCCATTACTAATGCATCATTAAAATGGGATTATGCTAATACTAGATTTGATTTTAATTTTCCTGTAAATATTCAGGGAGGCGCATCAATATCCGATGATTTAACCATTGGCGACAATATTACTTTTTCAGATTCTCTTGCTTCTATTTCAAGTACTCTGAATTTAGACGGTATATTGGTTTCAAGCGGCACTGCTTCTTCAACTTTTGCCGGTGATTTAGATATTGAAGGAGATGTGAACATAGGAAATAATGATTTGTATGTTGATGCGAGTACTGGGAATGTGGGGATTGGGACGACGGCGCCTGCTTATCCTTTACACGTACTTGGAAGTACATATTTACAGGGTACTACATATCTTGGTGATACAAATAACTACATGAGTAGTGCTAATATTCAATTTTATAATGCTTCCGTTGCGAATATTTATAATTATCATGCTTCGGGCGCATTAGCTTTAGGGGCTGGGGGAGTAGAAAGAATGCGTATTTTGTCTACTGGCAACGTCGGCATCAACGACACTGACCCTGCCTACGCTCTTTCTATTGACGGCACTGCGTCTATATCCGATGACTTTTACGTAGGTAATGATATGTTATTTTCTGATTTGTCGGAAAATACAATTTATTCTTCGGCAAGTTGGGACATATCTGGAAATTTAGAATTTGATAATCTTTCTGTCACACACGCCTCAATCTCCGATGATTTGAGTGTAGTTAATAATATCCATATTAGTTCAGGGATTTTAGATATTGATGGCACTGCTTCTTCCACTTTTGCCGGTGATTTAGATATTGAAGGAGATGTGAACATAGGAAATAATGATTTGTATGTTGATGCGAGTTCGGGGAGAGTGGGCATTGGGACGACAAGTCCTTTAGCCCCCTTGTCTGTTGGTTCCAGTTCCCAGTTCCAGGTTTCCTCTGCTGGCGCCATCACTGCTCCTACCTCCACCAATACAATCAACAACTTGATTATCAATGCGGGCGCCTTGTCCGGTATTACCACTCTGTCCATGAATAACCAGTTAACAAATTCGTATGCAGCAGGCGCTCCTTTTGTGATTACTTCAACCACCAAAGTAGCCAACCTAAATGTTGACCAAGTAGATGATTTGCACGCCCAGACACTTACGGCAAGTTCGCCAATTAGTTTATCAGGCTCTACGTCGGTATTGGCTGCTGCTGGAATTACGATTTCTCACGCAACTACAGCAGGGAATATTCATTTGCCAACAGGCGGCTCGGTTAATCAAATCTTAAAGAATAGCGCCTCTGGCACTGGCGCGTGGGGAACAGTAACCGAAAACGCCGGGGCTTTGGCCAATGTCACGACCCTTACTCTTTCCGGGGCCATTTCCGGAGGCACAACTTACTCTGGTTCCGGCAATATCACCTCAACCGCAGGCATCCTGTCCATTGGCGGCACTGCGACTTCTTCATTTGCCGGGGACTTAACTGTTGCCGGAGATGTAAACATCGGAGGAAATGATTTGTATGTTGATGCGAGTACAGGGAATGTGGGGATTGGGACTTCTCTGACAGTAACAGGATTGACTCCTTCCCGTTTCGTGACAACAGGTACAGGAGGACTTTTGGGAACATCCGCAACATTGGCAAACTTCATTTCCTCTTTGAGTGATGTGACTGGTTCTACGGGAACGACCAATCTTGTGCTTTCGGTATCTCCGACGCTTACTGGCACACTAACTGCTGCCGTTGCTAACTTTTCGGGACTTTTGACTGGAACTTTGGGCGCTACTGTTACCGGAGCAATTGTAAATCTTAATAGCAGTTCTAACTTTGCCGTAAACATTGCAACTGGCACTTCAACCGGAGCAATCACGATTGGCGGAAATTCCAATACTGTCTACATTAACTCAAGCGATTGGGACATTTCTACTACAGGAGTTATGACCGGAATATCAGGAATCACTACTGATGGAGGTTATACTCAATCAGGAGTTACTGCTAATACATTTACCGGCACTTCCACTTTTTCAAATGCTACTTATTCTGCTTTATTTACAGGAGGCAACGTCGGCATTGGGACGACTTCTCCTGATTCGGCTTTGGATGTAGTCGGACAGATAAGAGCAAGTAGTTCATATATCAATGGTTTGTTTGAGGGAGTTCACGCCTCAATTTCAGATGATTTTTCCGTAACCAATAGAATTAAAGGGGGTTCTTTCTTTGACGGAACGGCAACTTTGACTGGCGGAGCATTTACGGGTTTATCATCACTAACTTCAACATTAGGAACCTTTACCCACGCCTCAATCTCCGATGATTTGAGTGTAGTTAATAATATCCATATTAGTTCAGGGATTTTAGATATTGATGGCACTGCTTCTTCCACTTTTGCCGGTGATTTAGACATTGAAGGAGACGTGAATATCGGAGGTGGTGATTTATATGTTGATGCGAGTTCGGGGAGAGTGGGCATTGGGACGACAAGTCCTTTAGCCCCCTTGTCTGTTGGTTCCAGTTCCCAGTTCCAGGTTTCCTCTGCTGGCGCCATCACTGCTCCTAC
>JAHILA010000003.1 GCA_018897295.1 Patescibacteria group bacterium | reverse complement strand
TTCTTCATCCAAGATTGGTTTAATCCATCTAAACTTTTCTTCTTTGGTTGATTTGGGCATAGTTTTCATATGCTCCCAGATTAACAGGAAAGTGCAATATGTGTGTATACATTACCCAAGTACTTGACAAAAATTGACAGATATGATACAATTAGGATTATGAAAAACTTAAATAAAAATTTGATTATTTCAATAAGCGGAACTCTTATTACAGTTGCCGTTATTTTTGGTATAGGTTTAACAATTTCAGGAAGCATAATTAATACAGCTTCCGCTACTGGTAATTTTGAAGTTTCAGTTGTAGAGACAGGCGGAAGAAGGGCTTGCAAAGATATGCCTCCTTTTTCCAACACAGGAAGCAGATATTTTACTTATACCATTAGTGTAGAAAATAATTCAGATAAAGTGTATAGAATTAATAAAGCTGCTTTTCTCTGTAAAACAGCTCGTTGCGGTTTTTGTGGTGACGGTCCCGCTGGGACTGCTGCTTGGCAGGTGATATCCGGTGAACAAACTTATGCTCCTGGTCAAAAAGGAACATTAGTTCTTCAATATGACGTTAATAGGCACGATTGCGGCAGTGTTCAGTATGATGCTGGTTATTATGCCAAAGATGGCACTGGCGGTACGACGGTATTCATTGGTGATGTGATTAATTATGGCGTGGACTGTAGTTCGCCTCCGCCTCCTACTCTTTCTTGTTCTCTTTCAACAAATCCGTCTTCGGGAACATCTCCTTTAAATGACGTGGATTTAACTGCCAATGTATCAGGTACAGCCACAGGTAATATTACTTATTCTTTTGATTGTACCAATAATGGAACATGGGAGCATGTTTCAGCTGCGACCACTATCAACCCTTATACTATTGCTAATTTATGCGATTATGCATCAGCCGGAACTTATACAGTTAAAGCTAAAGCAACAAGACAAGGGGTTTCAGCAACCTGCACAAATATCATTACGGTAACTCCAAATCCTGCGCCAACTTGTTTAATTGCCGCAAATCCAACAACTATTTCAGCTGGGCAATATTCAACATTGAACTGGACATCGCGAAATGCGACTTCTTGTACTGCCTCTAATGCGTGGAGTGGTTCAAAATCATTCTCTGGAACTCAATCAGTTTCACCGACTTCATATTCAACTTATACATTAAATTGTTCTGGTCCTGGCGGGACAGTTACTTGTTCTGCGTCTGTTACGGTAAATCCTGCTCCTACTCTTTCTTGTTCTCTTTCCGCTAATCCATCTTCAGGTACAGCACCTTTAAATGGAGTAGATTTAAAAGCTATAATCAGTGGCACAGCCACAGGAACAATTAATTATACTTTTTATTGTAATCGTAATGATTCAGGCACAAATATTACTTATCCATATAATCACAAAAAAGATGGGACAAACCAAAATCCTTATACAGCTGTTGATATCTGTGATTATTCGTTAAGTGGTATTTATACTGGCAAGCTAATTGTGGAAAGAGAAGGATTGGCTACTGAATGCAGAACTTCGGTTAATATAACTTCTAATCCTGCGCCAACTTGTTCAATTGCCGCAAATCCAACAACTATTTCAGAAGATGAATATTCAACATTAAACTGGACATCGCGAAATGCGACTTCTTGTACTGCCTCTAATGCGTGGAGTGGTTCAAAATCACTCTCTGGAACTCAATCAGTTTCACCGACTTATGACTCCACATATACATTAAACTGTTCTGGCCCTGGTGGGACAGCTACTTGTTCTGCGTCTGTTGCGGTAACTCCAAATCCTGCGCCAACTTGTTCAATTGCCGCAAATCCAACAACTATTTCAGAAGATGAATATTCAACATTAAACTGGACATCGCAAAATGCGACTTCTTGTACTGCCTCTAATGCGTGGAGTGGTTCAAAATCACTCTCTGGAACTCAGTCCGTTTCACCAGACGATGATTCCATATATGCACTTACTTGTCATAATTCAAGCGTATCGGTTTCTTGCTCCACTTATATTTTAGTAAGGGAAGAAGATAATGCTGAACTTGAAATTAATAAATTAGTAAGAAATATCAGCGATGGAAATTGGTTCTCAAACTCTGTCCATGCTGATTATAATGATGAATTAGAATTTTCTTTGGAAGTCCATTCAAACGGAAACGGCACAGCTGAAAATGTCAGGGTTTGGGACAATCTGCCTAGTTATTTAACCTATATTTCCGGCAGCACAACTCTTGACGGTTCATACCGTGGAGATGGAATTACCACTGGCGGTATTTACATTGGCGATTTACATTCTGGCCAGACCAAAACAATAAAATTCAAAGTAAGAGTAAGTTCACAAAACTATAACAACGAGATCACCTTAACCAATTACGGCTATGCAAGTGCTGATAATGCTAATTATGTTTATAATACTGCTTTAGTCATACTTGAAGGCGGGGAATACGGCACTGCAAATATAAGAATCAATAAATTGGTCCGCAATATCACCAATGGCACTGGATTTTACGATAGCGTTAATGCTAAACCCGGAGATGAAGTTGAATTTTCGATTGATTTAAGTTCAATTGGCAACAAAGAAGCCAATAATGTCAAGGTTTGGGACACTTTGCCTTTTGGATTAACTTATATTTCCGGCAGTACAACCATCAATGGTTCATATTTCGGAGACGGAATCGTCAGCAATGGAATCTACATTGGAACAATCGTTGCTGGAGCCAATAAAGAAGTAAGATTTAGGACAAAAGTCGGTTCCATTTCCGGCACTTCCGAGATCATTACAGTAGATGTTGGAAATCAAAATGTCCAAATATCAGGTAATATATCTGTCAGTAAAATGGGAAGAAACGTTACTCAAAATCAGACCGTCTGGTCATATACAGTCCCGGCTTATTATGGCGATACTTTAGAAATCTCAATTCAAGCTACTAATAACAGCGGTAGCACTGTAAATAATATTACTGTTAAGGAAATTCTGCCATCTAGTCTTTCATTGATTTCTGGTAGCACAACTGTTGATGGAGGTTCTTGGAGTGGCGATATAATCAATGGTATAAACTTAGGAACGATGACAAATGGACAAATCAGAACCATTAAATTCAGAGTTACTGTTGTTGGCGGAACTTATAATGTTGCTTCTGGCGTATTGAATAATATTGCTTATGCCAATGCTGATAATATTTCCCAGATTTATGACCAGGCATCGGTTGTTATTAGTGGTCAGTCCGGAGAAGTTTTAGGAGCAAGTGTTGTTACTGGCATGGGGCTTACGCCGTTCTTGTTTGTGCCGATGACTATGAGCTTGATTATTGCTTTCTTTATCTACTGCAGATTAAGAGAGGAAAAAATACTGGATTATCTTAATAAGGAAAAGGGAAACAAGTTTATGAAATTCCTTATAAGATTATACTTTAAGATTAAACTTAGATTTAAACTGGCGAATGTTCGATTTAGGCAAGTTTATCTCTAATAAGTTAATTACAATTTAATATATGAAAACCCCGCAGCTGCGGGGTTTTCATATTTGATAAACATCTATTTTCCTTTTATTTCTGCTTTCACGGCTGATCCCCATCTTTCTCAAAAACATCTCCAATTGATCTGACTTGTATACTCTGTAGTTATTCAATGGATGGCGATAAGGTTTTAGTTTCCCGTTTTTATCCCAATTCCTTAAAGTTAGGGGAGTGACCCCCAAAATCCTGGATGCTTGTTTAATTGTATAATATTTTTGTTGCATAATAATTATATGCTATAATAATACTATTATAGATAAAAATTAATCATAGGACAATATAATACATGGAAAACATAGAAGAAACGCAAATAGAAATAAGGAAAGAGAAACCAAAATTTTCTCTAAAGTTGATTATAAACAAAATCAATATTTTTAAATCAATGGCTGACGGGGATATATTAGATAAAGCAATTAAGAAAGTAATTTATATCTTGGTGGTGCTTATTCCTTTATGGTTTCTGCCGATTACTCTTGACGCAATTGAGTTGAACAAACAGGCGCTGATGGTTTTATTGGTGGTAATTGCTTTAATCCTGTGGTCCGTAAAAATTCTTAATCGCGGAGAAATAAGATGGAGAAGCAGTATACTAAATATTTCATTAGGAGTTTTTGCTATTATTTGCATTCTCGCCACTTTCTTCTCAATTAGGCCATACAGCAGCTTGATGGGATGGCCAGATCATTTAAGCGGTAGCTTAATAAATATTTTGTGCTTTGTCGCCCTGTATTTCCTGATTGTTAATAACTTTAAAGGGTCAAAAGAAGTGTTTGGTTTATTATTTGCTTTTCTGGCTTCTTCGGTTCTGATAGGAATAATTGGTTTGCTTCAGATTTGGGGAAAGTTTATTTTCCCATGGGATTTTACCAAAACGATATCCTTTAACACTGTTGGTTCAATAAATTTTTTCGGAATTTTCTCGTCTACTATTCTAACATTGGTTACATCACTATTATTTGTTGTAAAAAGAAGGGGTATAAAATTATTTTTATTATTACTAGGCTTATTAAATCTAATAATTTTAATTAATATTAATTTTTGGGCGCTTTGGGTTATTTTGGCAGTCGGAATGGTTTTTATATTGGTGTTCGGTTTGATGCAGATAGTTCAATCAAGTAAAGATGTAAGCTGGATTGCGTTGCCGATAATTTTGTTGGCTATAGCCCTGATATTTATTTTATTTAAGCCGGCATTTTCTTTCCAGCCAAATTTACCCATTGAGGTGGGATTAAGTTATAAAGGGGGATTATCGGTTGTAGAGAATACTATTAAAAATAAACCAATTTTGGGAAGCGGTCTTGAAACATTTATTTTTGACTACGCCAAATACAAGCCAGAAGGAATTAATCAGACGGCTTTTTGGAATGTTAAATTTACCAATCCTCCTGCGGAAATCTATTCCATAGCATCCGAGTCTGGAATTTTAGGATTGATATCTTTTCTCGCAGTAATAATTATATTTATATTTAAAATTATTTCGAACACAATTAAAGAAAAAGAAGAAAACAATGGTTTAAAAAGATTCTTGAATTTGGGACTTCTTTCCGGTTGGATGGGATTAGCTGTTGGTTGGTTTATTTACCCTCAGAATTTTGTTCTTATGTTCACGTTTTGGTTATTATTTGCTCTGTATGTGGCTGGAGGATTACCTCTAAAAGAGAAGGTTTTTGACTTAAGAAAATCGCCGAAAATCCTGCTTGCAGTCAGTTTCTCATTTATAGTTATTATAATTCTGATAATCAGTTTCCTTTATGTTGAAGGGACAAGATTTGTAGCCGAGGTAATCTATAAAAACGGGGTTAATTTAATCCAGGCAAAAGGGGATATCGATAATGGTATAAACAAAATAATCAGATCTACAATAATCAATCCCTATGAAGACAACACATACAAAGCTTTGTCGCAATTATTTGTTTTAAAATTGAACCGCGACGCTGCTCTAACCGATATAACACAGGAAGAAAAGGTAAATCTCGTTCAGGTTGATGCAGCAAATGCCATTAATTCGGTTGTTCAGGCAACTAGACTATCTCCTAAAGACGCATCAAATTGGCTTTTAAGAGGTCGAGTTTACCGGGGATTAATGAGTATTGTTAATGGTGCCGCAGATTGGGCAGAAAATGCATATAATGAAGCCCTGAAAATTGAACCATCTAATCCATTCACTTATCTCGAATTGGGCCGACTTGATGTAAACAGGGCAGATGCAACCGAAGATAATGCGCAAAAAAATGAATATTTAATTAATGCTTTAAAGAACCTTGATAAAGCGATTGCTTTAAAATCCAATTATGCGCCTGCGCATTTCGAAGAAGCAGTAATTTATGATAAACAAGGAAAATCGCAAGAAGCTATTGCCAAAATGGAAATCAATCTTAAACTACTTCCCAATGATAGTGGAGCTGCTTTCCAGTTAGGAGTTCTCTATTATAAAAATGAACTATACGACAAAGCTAAGGCAGCATTCATAAAAGCAATAAGCATTGAGGATAATTTTTCTAATGCCAGATATTTCCTTGGTTTACTTTACGACAAGGATGGTAAGGGAGATGAAGCTATTAAACAATTTGAGAAAATCGCTGAACTTAATCCGGATAATGAACAAGTCAAGCAGATTCTTGCCAATTTAAGAAGCGGGAAACCAGCACTAGGTTCTCCAGAATTAGGCCCGCCAGAACAGCCAGAGAATATTCCCATTGATTAATAAAGTATGTGTTTAAGCAATCCGACAAAAATTTTAAAGATTAAAAATGATAAAGCTGTTGTTGAAATGAGCGGAAAGAAAAAAGAAGTGGGAACTCGTCTGGTAAGCGGAATTAAAAAAGGTGATTATTGTTTAGTAAGTAACGGTTTTATTATTAAAAAAATTTCCAATCAACAAGCAAAAGAAATTAATGCTCTTTTCAAAAAAATTTTAAGAGGAGGGAAAAAATGAAAATAAGCAAGAAAGCGCTCAATCTGCTTAAAAAATTCGCTGCTGGCGCCCCTTGTGAAGTAGATTTTAGCAATATACAGGGTACCATGTTTTGGTTTTGGCTTAATGAAATTGCTAAGAAGCAAGGTCTTTTTGAAATAAGCACAGAGACAGTGAAACGGTATTGGTTTGCCGTGCACAACAATCTTGTCAAACAAAGGTATGACATAGGACTTGGTTTTATTAAGAAAGAAGAAGCTGAAAATTGCATGGTTTCTGTGGAAAATTATCAAGGTGAGCAATATTGTTTTCATGGCGGAAAACCTGTTTGTCCGATAACCAGCGCAGAAGCAAAAACAATCAAGGACAAGACGCCGAAATTATAAGGGCCGTAGGCGCGGCCCTTTTTTATTTTAATTTTTATTTGTTATAATATATTTATTATGCCGGAAATAAAACAAAAACCAGTTCTTGCTATTCTTTCTTTAACCTGCTGCGAAGGATGCCAGGTGGCGATTTTCGATTTAGGAGAGAGGTTTCTGGACTTTTTAACTAGAGTAAATATCGGCGATTTCCGTCTGGCAGAAGAACTGCCTGATGTTGATAAATACGACATTGCGGTTGTTGAAGGAACAGCGATTACCAAAGAGCAGGAAAGGCGGTTAAAAATTATCAGAAAAAAATCCAAAATAGTGATTGCTATTGGCGCATGCGCTTTGCTCGGAGGGCCTCAGGAAATAAAAGATTACAGGGGAGACAAAAATCAACTCATCAGGCAAATTTATCCCAATATCAGGGGAATTGATAATCCAAATATCAAATCAGTAAAAGAGATGATTAAAGTTGATTACGAAATTCCTGGCTGTCCGATAAATAAAGAAGAATTCTTTGATATTATCAATAAAATCATTGACAACAAAAAGCCAAAAATCGAACAAAAACCGGTTTGCGAGGAATGCATCAGGAAAAACAATACATGCTTATTATTAATAGGAAAGCCTTGTTTGGGCGCAATTAGCTTAGCTGGATGCGGTGCGCCCTGCCCGAAAAGTGATTTTCCATGCGACGGCTGTCGTGGCCCGAGAAAAGGCATCAACTTAGAAGCAATGAAAAAAGCATTAAAAATAAAAGCCAGATTAAATGATAAAGACATAGAAATGATTTTACAAAGATTTGGTAAGAAAAATGAATTAATACCTGCCTGCCGGCAGGCAGGAAAATAACATGAAATTACGCATAGATCATATTGCAAAAATTGAAGGACATGCGAGTTTTACTGCTAATATTGTTCAGGGTGATGTTAAGAGTGCAAAAATCAAAATCGAGGAAGGAGCGCGATTGTTTGAAGGAATAATAAAAGACAGGAAAGACGAGGAACTGCCGGAAATAGCTTCCAGAATCTGCGGAGTATGCCCGGTTGTGCATAATTTAACTGGTTTCAAGGCACTGGAAAACGCCTATCATATTGAGGTTAAAGAGCCATCTCTGTCTTTAAGAAAATTGATGATGCTCGGGCAACTGATAAACAGCCACTCTTTGCATTTGTTTTTCTTTTCCCTATCGGATTTTTTTGGATTTAAAAGCGATTTGCAATTAATTAATGCTTATCCGGAAAAAACTCATGATGCTGTGAAAATAAGGGACATTGGCAACAGATTGGTTGAAATAATCGGCGGCAGGTCAATTCATCCTTTAACTCCGTGCATCGGCGGAATCAGGAAAACGCCAGATGTAAATGAATTAAAACAGCTTCTGAACGATTGCCAGAATAATCTCGAATTGGCAATCAAATTTGGAGAATTGTTTGCTGGTTTGAAATATCCGGATTTTCAGCGCAAAACAACTTTTGTTTCTTTGTATCATCCTGATGAATATGCGATTTATGACGGCAAAATCAAAGTTGATGGAAAAATAATGGAATTGGAAGAATTTTATCGATTAATTAAAGAAGTCCAGCATAATAGCGATGTTGTAAAGAAAGCATATTTTAATAATCAGACCTACATGGTCGGAGCTTTGGCGAGATTAAACAATCATAGAGAACAATTAAATTCCCAGGCAAAAGAATTATTAGAAGAATCCAAACTAAAATTCCCTTGTTATAATCCGTTTTACAATATTTTAGCGCAAGCAGTGGAATTAATTCATTGTTTGGAAGAAGCAATTAAAATTATGAGTGAATTAGTTAATCAAAAAATTGAAGTTTCTGAGAGCGTTGTTCCAGATAGGACAGGTCAGGGGATTGGAGTTATTGAAGCGCCGAGAGGATTATTGTTCTACAAAACTAATGTAAAAGACGGTATTATTGAGGACGTAAATATCATTACGCCTACTGCCCAGAATTTAGCAAATCTGGAAGCGGACTTGGAAGAAATTGAACACCTTGGAGGGTTTGATAAATTAAATATCAAAGAAAAAGAGGATAAAATCAAAATGTTAATCCGCGCTTACGACCCATGCGTGACGTGCGCAGTACATTAATATGCATGATTTTCATTTAGCAGATACAATAATAAAAACCGTTCTTGAATATGCGCAGAAGAACGGTTTTAAAAGTATTAAAAAAATCGAACTGGAACTGGGTTCGATTTTGGAGCATGGTGAAGTAATTTCTCCAGAAAACCTGATTTTTAATTTTAAACTTCTTTCAAAAAACACCATTGCCGAAAACGCAGATTTGCAAATCAAGCAAATAAAGGGTGATAGCTGGAAACTGGTTTCTATTGACGAAGAATAAATTTTCGTATATTATTATAAATAAAGGTCCATATTATATTAATAATAACCATTAATTAATAAAATTATGAAGGAAAAAATAAATATACCAACACCCGAACAAAAAGAAAAAATAAAAAAAGGATTTTTTGAGTCAAAAGGAGAACTATGGAGTAACAATGAGAAAGATCATCATTTTAATAATGATTTAACTGAAAACAGAATAGAAAAAGTGGAAAGAGAATTTATCGAATGGAAGAAGTTTGCATCAGATGCAACTGAAAATTCTAAAGAAAATATTGCAATAACTGAAAATATTTTAATACCAATTCCAGAAAAAAGTAAAAACGGCGAAACGTTAAAAATTCCAATGGAGGGAATGTGGTTGTACTCAAAAAGTAATTATAGGGAATCTGACAATGATCCAGACAAACAAGAAGACTCTAATGATCCAGAATATGATAAGGAATATATTGAATGCGATAGTAAATTTCCGGGTGAAAATCATATATGGTATTACTATAGAGTGATAAATGCGACCGTGTTCAGAGCGCCTGATAGTGATGAGTTGCTTGTATCAATATTTTTAAAACCACAACACGATAATGGAAAGCATGCCCCGATTGAATTAAGGCAAACCATCAATTTAAAAGATTTAAAATAATGTGTTAAAAAATTATCCTTCATTTTATACTATCGTAATAAATGAGGGATAATTTTATTTTAGTACTGTTCCGATAATTTCTTTATGACCATTTAAGAAATCTTTAGCTGACATTGAATTTTTACCCTCAAGTTGGAGGGTTTTTAAAATTAAAATGCCGTTGCCGGTTTGTACACAAAGATTTTTATTGTCATCAAGGAATACTTCACCGACCTTGCCCCGCACTTCAACTTGTTGAAGTATGCGGGGGTTTATCATTATTCCTGCTTCAATAATCTTTAAATTTTTATCATTAAAACTCGTATAACTTTCGGGCCATTCTTGAAATGCCCGAATCTGCCTTTCAATTTCTTGTGCCGACTTATTCCAGTCAATTTTCCCGTCTTCTTTTTTAATCAGTTTGCAAAAAGTTGCTTGCGCGTGGTCTTGTTCCTGTGGTTGAATTTTGCCATCAATATAATCCGGCAAGGTTTTAATTAATAATTCTGCGCCTGCATCGGATAATTGTTTTGATAATTCTTTGTAGGTGATTTTCGGATTTGTAATTTGGATTTTGGATTTTTCTATTATTAGTCCATGGTCCATTTCTGCGTCCATAATCATTAAACAAACCCCGGTTTCTGTTTCACCATTCAGGATAACCGACTGAATAGGGGATGCTCCGCGATATTTAGGCAAAAACGAGGGATGGATATTAAGAGCATGGTATTTCGGGATATCCAAAATCTCCTGCGGAATAATCTGGCCATAGGCACACAAAATGACCAATTCTGGAGCTAAATCCCTGATTTTAGCCACCCATTCCGGCTTCCTAATCTTGTCTGGTTCCAGGACGCTTAAATTGGCCTCCAGGGCCCATTTTTTGACTGGGGAGAGAGTAAGTACCTGCTTTCTGCCAACTGGCTTATCAGGGGCAGTTATAACGGAAATGATCTCAAATTGATTATTTAAGGCAATATAAAATTTAGAGAAAATGTTCTCCGCAAACTCCGGCGTGCCCATCAAAATTGTGCGTATTTTATTTGGCATTATCGCAAATTAGGATTCCGTTTAAATGGTCGAATTCGTGTTGGATTGCACGCGCTAATAAATCTTTAGCTTTTAGTTTAAATTCCTTACCATTTTCATCAATGGCCTTTATTTTTAATGATTTTGCCCTTTCTATTGGAACAAAAACATCCGGCAAACTCAAACATCCCTCTTCTATTGTTTCGGTTTTCTTAGACAGCTTGATTATTTCCGGATTTATAAATACCTGCTTTTTAGACAACCCCGGACTGATTACAAACAAACGAATGCTTTTTCCTACTTGATTGGCTGATAATCCGACCCCTTTGTTTTCAGCCATTGTTTTGCTCATATTTTTTATTAAATTTAAGACCTCGCCGGTTATTTCTGCAACTGGTTCTGTTTTTTTTCTTAATATGGGATTATTTTTATTTTTTCGGATTTTTAGAATCATTTTTATTTTTAGATAGATACATAAAGAGTTTTGCCCGCGATTCTATGTCTTTTGACTGCTTTATCTCTGAAAGTATTTGGTACGCCCTGTTCTTGCCAATTCTTTTTATTACTCCCAAATAAAGCGCGAACTTTTTCGGCTCTTTGCAATATTCACTGATATCTTTGGTAATAGCATGTATTTCCGAATGTATGCCCCGAATTGGTTTAATTAACATATTTTTCATTTTATCACTTCAAAATGTTATAATAAAGGCGTATGCCCCGTAGTGAATTCTCGACTGCTGCGGAGCAGCACAAATAAATAATTTTAATTAGTCGAGAATCTACTACGGGGTATGAACAAACGCAGAATATTTATTGCTATAAATTTGCCGGACGGAATAAAAAAGAAATTGGTAGATTGGCAGAGAAAATGCTTGCCCGCCGAAGCTTTAGCGAAGGCAGGGGATAAAATAAACTGGGTGAGAAAAGAAAACCTTCATATCACTCTTATTTTTATCGGCTATGTTACTGATGATGAAACTTACGAAATTTGCAAAATGACCAAAGAAGTAGCAAAAAAACACCAGCCATTTTTTATTAATTTAAAAAGAATAACCATTGGGCCTCCGGGCACAACACCAAGAATGTTCTGGGCTGAAGGAGAAGAAAGCCAGGAATTGGCGAATTTGCAAAATGATTTGGAAAATGGGTCAAATACTAGAGTTTTTAAGCCCCATATTACTTTGGCGAGATTTAAAAATCAGATTGCTAGAGATCTACCTGAGATTAATGATAATTTTGCATATTCAATTCCAGTTGAGACAATTGAAGTAATGCAGAGCAATTTAAAAAGAACCGGCCCAGAATACACAATTCTGGAAAGTATTAATTTAGAAGGAAATGAAAATTGATTTGTTCGGGATAAAATTCGACAACCTGACAATGGATGAAGCAATTAAGCAAATAAAAGGATTTGTGGTTTTGCCGTATTCGGAATTTGTGGTCAGGGCGCAAAAAGACGAAAAATTCAGAGAGATTTTAAATTCAGCTGATTTTTGTTTATGCGAGAGTAGGGGATTATATTTATCTGCTAAAATTTTAGGTAAAAAAATAAATACAAATATATATGGAGTAGACTTGATTCATAATATAATTAAAAACTTCCAATTTCCAAGAATTTTCCTCTTTGGCGCAACTCAAGATGTAATTACGAAAACCACAGAAAAATTAGGGGAGAAAATTGTTGGTTTTGAGAATGGATATCAAAATTATAATCATGTAATCCAAAAAATAAACTCAATTCAGCCGAATATTCTTCTTGTAGGATTGGGTAGCCCGAAGCAAGAGGAGTTTATTTATGAAAATTTAAGCAAAATGCCAAGCGTAAAATTGGCAATAGGAGTCGGTGGGGCATTTGATTTTATTTCCGGGCACGTCAGGCGCGCCCCAAAAATTGTTCAGAAAATCGGCCTGGAATGGCTGTGGAGATTAATCCTTAAACCACAGAGAATTAACAGAATTTTTCATGGAGTAGGCGGGCTTATTTACTTGACATTTAAAAATGTGCTATACTTAAAGAAATAAATAATAATTAATAAAAAATATTATGTGGTGGATTATCGGAATAATCGTTGTTGTAGTAATTGTTCTATTGTTGGTTGTCAGAAAAAAAGGACCATCAGAGCCAAAATCAGAAGAACCAACTAATGAACCTCCGACCGGAGAACAATAATCAGAATTACATAGAACAACATCAAAAACCCAGCTCCTATATAGGAAGCTGGGTTTTGACCATTCAGCTTAATTTTGATAGAATTAGAAAATAAAGATGAGAATAGGAATAGAAGCCCACACAATCGAGAAACAGGAAAAATTAGGAGCTGGCGGCAATTATTTGAGCCAGATTTTAAAAGAGTGGAGTAAATTAAATCCTGATGAATATCAGTTTATTTTGTATTTTAAAGACAGAATTCCGCAGGAAAAATTATTGGATTCTCCTGTATTCACTAAAAAATTAGTCAGAACCCCGATTAAAAGCACTGCTTTATTTTACAATATCTTTATGCCTTTAATGGCGAGAAAAGATAAGTTGGATATTTTATTCCTGCCGTTTTATATGCGGCCGTTTTTTTGCTTTACTCCCACAATTACAGCTATTCACGATATTTCTTTTAAAGTTCATCCTGAATGGATTAAGTGGAATTACAAATTGCCATTCAGATTATTGTCGCGGCTGGCAATTAAAACATCCAGGGCAATTTTAGCCTGTTCAGAATACACTAAAAAGGAAATTATTAAAAATTATAAAATTTCTCCGGAAAAAATCCATACCATTTATTTGGCGGCTGATGAGAATTTTAATAATCAGAGGAATGAACAGGAAATACAAAAATCAAAACAAAAATACGGAATTGACGGAAAATATTTGTTTTATGCCGGCAGCATATTTAACAGACGGCATGTTTTGGAGTCCATAAAAGCTTTTGAAGTAATATCAGAAAAAAATCCCTATTACCAATTTTTAATCAGCGGCAGGGATTTAACCCATCCAGCACAAAACATTGATAAAAATAATATTGTTAAAAGAGTGTGCTATATTGATAAAAATGACCTGAAAAATATTTATCAAGGTGCAGAACTTTTTGTCTGGCTGTCTGAATACGAAGGATTTGGCTTGCCGATTTTGGAGGCAATGTCTTGCGGCACGCCTGTTCTCACCACAGAAATGACTTCTTTGACCGAGGTTGTGGGAGATTATCCAATATGGGTTAATGATCCTGGTAATGTAGAAGAAATTAAAGAAAAAATGATTAAAACTTTAAAAGATGAAAATTTAAGGAAAAAGATGATTGAAATGGGTCTATATCGGGCATCCGAATTTTCCTGGCGCAAAACCGCTGAAGAAACATTAAAAGTATTATCAAATTATGCAAAATAAAAATATTTTTTATGTTGTTTTGGGACTCGAGATTCTGGTTGTACTGTTTGTTGCGCTGGGGCTGATTCCACGGGAAGCAGCTTTGATTATGTCCGGAATAATGGTCTTTTATTTTATCTTCAGCAAACTAGAGGATGGTTTGATTCTTTTTATTGTCTCGATTCCGATTTTTGTCGCTTTACCAATTACTGAAAGTTTTGATTCTTTGAGCGCAGGGAGATTATTTGTTCTAATATTGTTTTTAAAGTGGCTGTTTTCCCAAAAACAGATAAAATTTATAAAATTAAAACGCTTGGAAATTTTATCTATCTTATTGCTGCTGGTTTTAATTCTTTCTATATTTCCGGCAATTGATAAAATAGCAGCAATCAAAAAAATTATTTATTTAGTCAACCTGGCAGTAATATTTCTTATTGTCAGGGACACTATTAAGGATAAAATTATTTTCAAAAGAGCAGTAAAAGCCGTATTAATTTCTTCTGCAATTGTCTTTCTCATTGGTTTTGGGCAATTAATTAGCGCTTATTTTTTCACTATCGGCAGTTTCTGGGATTGGTGGTCTGACCACGTTTCTCTGGGATTTTACGGCGAGAATTTAAGACAGATTGTTAAAACCAATAATGCTTGGTTTGTCAATTCTCCCAGCGGTCCGTCAGTTATCCGTCTTTTCGGTTCTTTTACTGACCCACACAGTTTTGCTTTATATTTGTTACTGACTCTGCCGTTCATTATTTCTCTGGCTATCACACAAATCAAGGAAAAATTCCACAAAGAATGGATTTGGCTGATTCTTTCTTTGTTTTTTATTATTTTGTCCGGCACCAGAGGAATCTGGTTCGGCATTACTTTTGGTTTTTTGGCGGCTATTTACTTATTGATTAAAAAAATTAATATTAATCGCTGCGTTTCCTGTATTCTTGCAACCTTGGTGATTTTTGTTTTTTTAATACCTATTACCTCAATTTTCACCACAATTCCACAATTCAGAGAACGTGCAGGACAAAGCGACGCAGCATTGATATTGAAAAGATTGGCCTCTATTCTCAATTTGGACGAATTATCAAATCAGGGCAGGATTTATATCTGGAAGCGTTCTTTGGAAAGTTTTAAAGAACATCCAATATTAGGAATCGGAGCAGGAAATTTTCCAGTAGTGCTTGAACAGGAAATAGTCATGGCCAAGGCTGGCTCTTCGGCCCATAATCTCTACCTTAACTTCTTGGTTGAAAACGGCTTATTCGCTTTTATTCTGATTGTTTTTATGGTCTGGGAAATTCTATCAGTGGTTTTTTCTGTATTAAAATTGAATTTGCCGCAAAAAACAAGAATTTTAATCACGGGGCTGTTTATTTATCTAGTTTGGGCTTTCGGTTACAGTTTATTTGATATTGCTCTGCTGGACGAACGGGTATTTTTAATATTTTTAACAATTTTAGGCATAATTTATGCGATTAAAAATAAGCCCGAAATTGTTTTAGAAAATGAATAAACTTATATCAATAATTATTTTAACTTTCAACTCAAAGAAATATATTGAGGATTGTTTGCAATCAGTTTTAGAGCAGACATATGAAAATATTGAGATTGTAGTGGTTGATAATAATTCAAAAGATAGGAGTGTTGAGATAGTAAGGAAAATCCTAAGGGAATACAAAAGGGGTCAATCCGCCTTTGCCAACCTGCCTGCCGGCAAGGCAGGGGCTACGGCGGACAGGGTAATTTTAAATAATAAAAATTTCGGCTATGCTGAAGGAAATAATGTCGGAATCAGGGAAAGCAGAGGAGAATATATTATTTTATTGAATGTTGACACTATTTTAGATAAAGATTTTGTCCAGGAAATAGCCGGTAGTTTCGAAAAAGATTCAAAAATCGGCTCAGTGCAGGGAAAAGTTTACCAGCTTAACAATAACCACCCGCCTGTTAGCGAGGCAAGAAAAACCAAAATTATAGATACCTTCGGCTTTACTGTTTTTAAATCAGGTCGCATAATTGATGCCGGACAAGGGACAGAAGACATTGACCAATATTCTTCAACAGGTTCAGGGCTTCGTAAAGTCTTCGGCGTGAATGGCGTAGCCCCTGCATATAGACGAATTGCTTTAAATGATATAAAATTAAAAGACGAGTACTTGGATAAAGACTTTTTTTGTTATTGCGAGGATGTTGATCTGGCTTGGCGCTTGAATTGGCGCGGATGGCTAGTTGTTTTCAACCCGAATGCAGTTGTCTGGCACGACAGGACAAGCTCAAAATCAGTAGGCAAAGGATGGAAAGAATTCAGAAAAACAAGAAAATCCCAATCATTATGGATGCGTAAAATCAGCTGGCGCAATACTTGGCTTGTATTTATCAAAAACCTTCCATTTAAGTCATTTTTAAATCCACAGTTTTTAAAAAGACAGATTAAATTCGGATTATATTTATTGTTTTTCGAACCACGGGTATTACTGGCGAAATTCGAAATCATAAAATTATTTCCCAGAATGCTAAAGAAAAGAAAATTGATAATGAAAAATAAAAAAGTAAATTATGTTAGACTCGATTAGGCCGCCGAGAAGCTTCAAAAAAATATTCAGAAGACATAATCCTGTGGAAATAGGGGATGAGTCGCAGCTGCCGAAAAAAACCAATAAGAAAAAATTGGTAATTTGGATTTTAATAATAATCATTTTGATTGTCCCGGTCTTTTATGTTTTTAAAACAAGTTCTGCTTTAAGTAAGATTATTACGATTAAAAACATTGCCTGGGAAAAGATTTTTGGAAAACTGCCTACAGCGGAATATAATCCGCCAAAAGACGAAGACAGAATAAATTTTCTGCTTTTGGGAATCAGGGGAGAAGGCGACCCTGATGGAGGGTTTCTTACTGATGGCTTAATGGTTATCAGTTTCCAAAAAAGCACCGGCAAAGTTGCTCTGATTTCTGTTCCACGAGACCTTTATTTGCAATTGCCCGGCGAAACAAATTATGAAAAAATTAATGCCGCCTATGCAGTCGGATTTAAAAAATATGATAATGGACTTGATTATGCCAAAAAAACCATTGCTTATGCCACTGGGCTTTATATTGATTATGCAACATCAGTAAATTTTAATGCTTTTCAGGATATTATTGAATTATTGGGCGGGATAACTATTTATTTAGACCATCCTTTTATCGAGGATAAGCAATGGGGATGCGATGGTAATGGCCAGAATTGCAAGCCGTTCGGAGTGCCGGCAGGCCAGCAGACGTTGAATGGCGAAGCTGCTTTGCTTTATGTGCGCTCCAGATTTTCAAGTAATGATTTTGACCGCGCGCGCAGACAGCAACAGGTTTTAATGGCAATAAAAGATAAAGTCCTGTCTTTGGGAATATTAAGCGACCCGCTAAAGGTCGGGGGAATAATAGATGTTTTGGAAAAAAATGTAAGAACTGACGTCAGTCCGTGGCAGATTCCAGAATTGCTAAAACTGGCAAAAAGAGCAAAAACAGATAATATTATCAGGAAAGTTTTTGAAAATTCGCCTGAAGGCCTGCTTTATGAAACAAAGATTAACGGAATTTATGTTCTTTTGCCGACAAATGGCAATTTTGATAAAATCAGGGAGGTCTGCCAGAAAATTTTCGAATAATGAAAAAGCTTTCAATAATTATAAGCCATCATGATACCCACGAATTACTGGATCTTTGCATTAAATCAATTGAGGAAACTATAAAAGATTTGGATTATGAAGTATTTGTTGCTGACAGCGAATCAAAAGAGGACAATCGAGATTTTATAAAAGAAAAACATCCAAAAGTTGAATTTATTGCCTTCGCAAAAAATCTTGGTTATTCTAAAACAGTTAATGCGGGAATTAAGGCATCGGAAGGGGATTATGTTTTAATCCTAAATGCTGATATTATAATATTAGGAAACGCTATATCGGAAATGGTTGATTTTATGGATAAAAACCCAAAAGTAGGCATTGTTGCCCCGCAGCTTCTGGATTTTACAAATAATATCCAGACATCCTGTTTTTCAAACCCGAATCTAAAAACCGTAATCGCCAGGCGCACATTTTTAGGAAAAACGAAGTGGGGTAAAAAGATTCTCGATAAATTCACAATGGCTGATTGGGATAAAAATTCCATCAAGGAAGTTGATTGGACCCAGGGCTCGGCAATGCTCGTCAGGCGCGAAGCAATAGAAAAAGTTGGATTATTTGATGAAAAGTTCTTTATGTATTTCGATGATGCTGACTGGTGCAGGAGATTCTGGCAAAAGGAATATAAAGTAATTTATCTTCCCTCTACTAAAATGGCGCATTATTACCACCGCAGCAGCAAGAAATTTGGAGCAATTTTTGATATAATATTTAATAAATACGCGAGAACGCATATTATCAGCGCAATAAAATATTTCAAGAAATATGATTTTTAACAGAAAATATATAAAAATAATCATTGTAATAATCGCAGCCGGATTATTGTTCGGTGCGGGATTTTTCATTGGCGGTAAAATTACGGAAAAATCAACAACCTCGAATAGAGTATTTTTTAACCGCGAATTGGGAAAGCCGGAACCAATTGACTTCAGTTTGTTCTGGCAGGCATTAAGGACCATTGAGGAAAAATATGTTAACAGCGAGAAAATTGATTATAAGGAAATCCTCTACGGCGCAATAGAAGGCATGACTGATTCTTTAAGCGATGATTATACGGTTTTTATGAGGCCAGAAAAGACCGAATCGTTTATAAAAAGCGTAAGCGGAAATGATAGTTTTGAAGGAGTGGGTATGGAGCTGGGATTAAAGCAAAAAATATTGACAGTAGTCGCACCGATTGAAGGAACACCTGCATATCGAGCAGGAATAAAAGCCGGAGACCAAATTATAAAAATAAACGATACCTCAACTGATAATATGCAGGTTGAAGAGGCCGTGGATTTAATCAGAGGCAAAAAGGGGACACAGGTGACTTTAACTATTAATAGGAAAGGGCTTAACGAGCCGAAAGCATTTACTATTACCAGAGATACAATTCAGGTGCCGATTATAAAATTAGAAATAAAAAATAATGACATTGCTTATATAAAAATCTACCAATTTGCAGGCAATCTTCCCTCTAAATTTAAGGATATTATTTCCGAAGTTTTGAAAAGCAATGCAAAAAAAATAATTATTGATTTAAGAAATAATCCCGGAGGATATCTGGAAACAGCAGTTGATATAAGCAGCTGGTTCCTACCCAAAGGTTCAATAGTATTAAAAGAAGAATTTAAAAACGGGGAAACAGAAGAATATTACAGCAAAGGATACAGCGGTATCCAGAATTTCCCTGTTGTGGTTCTGGTGAATGGGGGCTCTGCTTCTGCTTCGGAAATTATGGCAGGCGCATTAAGGGATATTAAGGGAATAAAATTAGTAGGCGAGAAAACTTTTGGCAAGGGCTCGGTCCAAGAAATGGAAACATTCAGCGATGATTCGTCCTTAAAAATCACAGTTGCCAAATGGCTTACTCCGTCAGGCACATCTATTGCTGATGAAGGATTAAAACCGGATGTTAAAATTGAACTGACTGAAGATAATTATAGTAATGGCGAAGATCCTCAATTAGATAAAGCAATTGAATTATTAAACCAATAACAATTATGAAGGTAATTTTATTAAAAGACGTGGAAAATCTGGGCAAAAAAAACGATGTGAAAAACGTTGCTAATGGCCATGCCAGAAATTTTCTGATTCCTGGAAAATTGGCAATACCTGCCACAGAAAAGGCAATGAAAGAACTTACAGCGCAACAAGAAACTGAAATCCAAAAAGCAGAACAAGAATTAAAAGTAGTGGAGGAAATTGTTTCACAGATTGACGGCCTGGAAATAGAAGTTCCGGAAAAAGCAGATGAAACAGGAAAATTATTCGGTTCCATGAATGACGTTAAAATCAGCCAGCTTTTCAAAAACAGGGGATTCAATATAAAGAAAAGCCAAATAAAAATTCTCCAACCCATAAAAGAGATTGGAGAACATTCTGTAATAATTTCATTCGACCACGGACTGGAAGCGGAAGTAAAACTGATTATAATTGATGAAACTGCATCTAAGCCACCTCAACAACTTTAATAAGCCTTTTATTGCCGTCAAAATTCGTTTTAGTTTTAGTTTTAAATTTAACCACTCCGTCTTTAATTGCATAAAGCGTATCATCTTTTCCTCGGCGGACATTCTTGCCGGGGACAAATTTTGTCCCTCTCTGGCGAATTATAATGCTTCCAGATTTGGCTTTTTGGCCCTGGTATAATTTAACTCCTAAATATTGTGGCTGCGAGTCGCGTCCTAACTTAGTCGAGCCCGCAGATTTAGTTGTTGCCATACCCTGTAGTAGATTTTCGACTAATTAAAATTTATAGGGATGCCCTGCATCAGTCGAAAATTCACTACAGGGCATAGATTTTTATGTTAGCAAAAATAAAAAACTTTGTCAAAAAAAACCAGTCAGATTTATTTATTATTTTAACCATTATTCTGACTGCTTTGATTTTCTTCGGCTTAGGCAGATTGACTGTTCCTGACAAAGAACCGGTTCTGATTAAGGGTTTGGAATCCTCTTCGCGCTAGTTTTGATTATTTTATACTGCTTATCAGCAGTTTTCGCCTGGTGCAATTGTTCCTGGATAGGTTGTGGGAGTATCTTAATAATCTCCTCCAATTTTTTTATATCATAATTGCCTTTCCTGACTTGAATCAAACGGGTAATGTATCCTGAACTGCCGAAAACTCTTTCAATTTTTTCCCTGTTTAAATAAATCTCAATAACTCCCTGTAATTCTTTCAATTTTTTGGTATTCTGGCTGTTCTGCCCTTTCAAAGAAAAATACTCATCAACCACTTTTTTTGCCTGTTCATCATCAATGGTTATCTGCTCTTTATAAAGATGCTTCCACATGGGGCAGATTTTTTTGTATCCGCACCAGTCGCACAGAGCAGAAGGCATTGGTTCGAATTTACTGGTTTCAATTTGTTTCAGCTGATTCCATATTTGCGTCTGAATATGGTCTAATTGCTGCTTTGTTCTGAATGTGGAAATAGATTCCTGGTGTTTTAGATAATAAAAGGTGAGTTTGATATTTTCTATTCCGGATTTGGCGAATTGGGGCCAGCGATTGATAATGCCCAAACAATAAAGCGACATTTGCATGCTATTATTGACATCTTCCTGCGAAGGAAGTTTTTTTGTTGTTTTGTAATCAACAATTTCAATACCTGTTTTGGTTTTATCGATTCTGTCCACAATTCCGGCCAAAAGGCATTTTTCATTTTTGCTTTGGGGATTTTCCAGCAAGACCTCAAATCTGGTTTCAGTGCCCAGAACAGTCAATTTGTCCTTAATCAGCAAATAATGTTCGTAATAATGTTTAAGGATTTTTATTGCTTCTGAAAAATAAATCATATCCTCCTGTTCATCCTGGAAAACATCCGAGTTCCAAATCTCCTTAAAATAATTCAACATTTCATCAAGAGTAGGCCCGCCTGCCGGCGAGGCAGGGGAGAACTCTTTTGAATGCAGGAATTGAAGCGTTTTATGAATTCTGTCGCCAAAAACCGCCTCTTTTGTTTTCGGGGCTTTAATTCTATCAATTGCTTGAAATTTATACTTCAACGGACACTGCTTAAAAGTATCCAGAGCAGAGTATGAAGTTTTGACAATCTTTGTTTCTTCCATGTTTTAATCATAACTTATCGCTGGAAATAAAAAAAGAGCGGGGGAGGGAATTTAAATTCCATCTTCACCCGCTTGGCTTCGGTTCATGGAAAAAGTTCTTGGGCTTTTTCCTTGAAAATGGCTTCGATTTTGCCTTTGAATATTACCGCGGCGAATGGAAGCTTGGCCTTGACGACGACCAGATAATCTTCAGCCGTTGCTTCGCCCGAGACCGAAAAGCCCATGGCCTTGAAAGAGAAGAACAAGGTGTTTCCTTCCCAGTGCTGCTGCACTTCTGTAATGATGCCCTTAAAATCCTTTTCGGCGCCTTGGATCAGATTCTCAGCCCTTTCCTTGATTTGACTGGCTAATAAACTCGTCCGATGTTGTAATTCAATTTTTGGCATCCTGTGACCTCCTTATTTTAAGATAAATCCATCTTACCAAATCCCTTTAATTTTTGCAAGAGATAATATCAAGAATGCTTGCAATCACACGGTCCTAATTCTTCTCGAGATAGCTGATCAACGAATATAATTTCATCATTTTCACCATAGAAAACTTTATCAACACAACGCCTATGAAGCAAGCCATTGCATTCAAGAACACGCTCTGTTTTTGAGCCATCCTCGTGTGTCTCCAGTACTTCAAGCTTAATCGTCCGATATCGCGGAGGCCCTTCTATATTCTCCTTATTTTCTATTTTCTCCAATGAATTTTTTGGAAATTTTTCTGACATAAATTTATTTTTTATTTTTATTCCTTCAAATTTTTCCCACTATGGAACTGCCTGTGGATGTCGCGGAGGCGTTTGTTGATTATTCTTTCAATGGATGGAATTTTTGATGAGTTTTTTGGGCATAGCGGTCAGATGCGTGAACGTAACGAGTGGTAGTATTTAATGATTCATGACCTAATAAAATTTGGATAGCGGCCGGGTTAGCGCCCTGTTCAGCTAAATAAGTAGCGAATCCATGACGGATTGAATGCGCAGATAGAGGAATATTAATTCCTAATAATTCTCTGTACTCTTTAATTTTTCTTTGCAAATAACTGGGTGTTATCCTCCTATTTTTCTCGTCCATGTTACTTCCAGAAAATGGTATAAACACAAAAGAAGAGTCGTCCATTCTTTCTTTTAAATATTCTCCTAAATGTTTTTGAGCGCGATGAGTAAGATATACGAATCTTTCTTTTTTGCCCTTACCTAGAATAAATATTCTGCCATTTTTATCTATTTGTTCTTGTTTAAAATTCAAAAGTTCAGAGATTCTCATGCCAGTTGAAAATAATAGTTCTAGCATTGCACGATTTCTTAAGCCAATAATTTTATTTTTTTCTAATTGAGTGGGGGATTCTATTAATTTTTTGATTTCTTCAAATTCTGATACTCTGGGATGTTTTTTTTCGGTTTTCAATAACTTGATAGATTCTGGGGCTATGGGTGAATTATAGTCCATATCTATCAAGTATTTAACGTACGAGCGCAAGACAGACAACATTCTATTTATTGAATAACTGCTAAGTTTTTTTTCTCCATGTTGATGCTCGGCTGTCTTCCTGTCTATAGAAGTAAGATAAGCTTTATAATTAAGTATTGTTTTTTTATTAATATTTTTAAATTCTGTATTTATTTCACTTAAGAAATCCTGAAATACATTTAAATCTCTTTCGTAGTTGTAGAGAGTTTCTTGAGATAAATTATTTGTTTGAAGATTTAATAGAAAATCATCAAAATAGGGGAGTGTAATATTTTTTTCCATATTTATGTTCTAAATTCTATCATATATTCCTCGACCGGGATAATCAAAAATATAGAATTTTCCATGGTTGAAAGATTATATAGAAGTTTACACAAAGAAGTTGTCCCGACTTCTATATAAATAGATGGCTTTGAAGACTTAGAAAAAGCACCTACATCAGCTCTTCCAAAATTTATTATAGGTTCTAATGAAGTTTGATATCCTTTTTTCTTAAAATAATTTGCTACAGCGTTCATCATTTTTCTGTGCCATTCTTCTCCGTGTGCATGATTTTTATATAATTCAGGGTCGTATTTCCATGGCAGTTTCTCAAATTTTATTTTTTGAGCTTTAATTTTCCCAGAAACGATTAAAAACGCCAATTTTCGCAAAACACATTCCTCGCAAGTGATAAAATTATCTCTACATATAAGCATTTCTCAAAATTTCTGGAGTTATTGATTGCGAAAAATTTATTATATTTCCATATTTTTGAACTATTCTTTCGACTGACCTAGCCGTAAGCCGGGTAGGGGACTGGTCATTTTGTTTTCTGGGTTTGTAGTTTATTAAAAGCGCCTCATTATTATCCTTTCTATTTTTTAAATATTTTATAAGCCATTCGGTAGTTTTATGTGGCAAATAGACCGATCGCATATTATTCTTTCTATCAAAAATATTTATAATTGCTCTATTGGTAAAATCATCTATTTTTACATCCTTTTTATTTATCCTTGTTAATTCTGTGACCTTTAGACCGATTGAAGAGATAATTTCTAATATAACTCTATCTCGTAGGCCGATATTGTGCGACACATTTGGCGCTAACAATAATATTTCTAATTGTTTTGGCGTTAGAATATCTTTTAACCTCTGTTTTTCCGTTTTCAATAGTTTTATTTTTTCTGTGGATATAGAGCAGGGAATTTCTTTTTCGATAAAATAGGAAATTAACATCCTCAGGGCAATTAAGTAATAATTTTGGGTAATTTTTTTAATGTTTTGTTTCGATAAGTATTCCTGGTAATCACTTATGTGTTTAATTGATAGTTCTTGTGGAGTAAGATGGGCTAAATTAGAGGTTTTTAGCCAAGATATAAAACGATTAAGATACCGGCCATAGTTTTCGATAGTTTTGTTAGAAAAATCTCTGTCAGTTTTACAGTATCGGGAAAAATCTGATATATATTCTATTAATGATTTGTTATTATTTTTCATATTTTATTTATTAGGGGAGTCGTCGATTTGGTTGTCTCTGGAAGTTCTAGTATAAAGATTCAGTGTAAGGGATATTATACTGAGTCCTTTATATTATTATATCCAGCCTAAAATGTGGCTGTCAATACTCTCCCCTTATAAATACTTCTGCGGGTCTAAATGCGCGCCAATTGGTACTGTTCCATACCAAACTTTCTGTATTTCCACTGTTTCTGATGCATATACCCCGAAATGCAAGTGCGGACCAGTAGAATAACCCGTACTACCTTCATACCCGATAATATCCCCTCTTTTGACTGAATCCCCTGCTTTAAATCCGCCATAACCGGACATATGGCCATAAAGGGTTGTTAATTTATTGTCATGTTCAATCATTATCCATTTGCCATAAGCATAACTGCCGCAATTCCCTATTGCCAACACTTTTCCGTCTCTGGCCGCTCGTATAGCCTCTCCGTAGCTTGAAGCTATATCTATGCCATTATGGAAGCCACTTGTGTATAATTTTTTGCTATAGGCGGTATAACCATAGGACTGGGTCAAAACTCCGTCTAAAGGCCAACTAAGCACCCCAGAACGCGCTTCTGGCATGGAATTGGGGTCTAGGGTCAGCTTTATCTTGTCTTCTAAGTCGAATATCTGTTGTTCAACTTCCTGCTGTTTTCGCAGAGTATCATTTAAAAGCGTCTGGTATTGTTTTTCCTGTCCTTTGGTCTGCACTAAAAGATAATTTTTTTCTTCCTTTTCTTTATCAACAACCTGCTTTTGTCCGCTCAGCTGACCTTGTAATGCAGCAAGTTGATTCTTTTGCTGAACTGTGGTTGTTTTCTGGCTTTCCATATCTTTTTTAATCGATTGGAGAGCTGTCAGATTTTCTTGAATACTTTCTTGAAGAGATTCAAGATAGCGGACCTGATTCAGAAAATCAGAAAAACTTGCTTTGGTTAAAACTATTTCCATTAATGATTCATTGTCATATTCTGCCAATACCTGAATTACATCCGATATTTCCTTTTTCTTTTTGTCAATTTCGTCCTGTTTTTCATCAATATCCAGAGATAATTCTTCAATTTTTAAAGTAGTGGATGATATTCTAGCTGAAGTGATATAAATATCATTCTGGAGTTTTTTAATCCTACTCGCAATTGTGGCAAGTTGGTTATTAAGTGTGTTCTTCGCGCTTTGGGTTGTTTCCAATTCCTTTTTATAAGCCGCTGCCTGCGCTTCCAATTGCTTTATTTCTTGCTCTTTTTGTTCGATTTGCACTTTTAAATCATTAACTAAACTGGCCCGGCTGATTTGGGGTAAAAGAGTTGAAACAAGCAATAAAAGACAAATTATGGAAATTATTTTTCTCATTTTATAAGCTCAATCGCCTTTTTAATTCTCTCTAATGTTTTTTTCTTACCTAAAATTTCTGCAATTTCAAACGGGCCCGGAGATTTATCGCGTCCGCTTAAGGCAACTCTTAATGGCCAAAGCAGTTTTCCTCTGTCGTTATTGCCAAATTCCTCTGCTACTGGCATAAGAACTGCTTTTAGTTTATCTGCCTGAAAATCCTTTTCCTTAACGTCGCGCAATATAGAATAGGATTCATCCAGAGATGTTTTGGTTTCTGTTTTATCCGCGTCTTTCCATTTTAGCAAATTCTGGTCATATTTTAAATCCTTAAAGAAAAACTCAGTCGCCTCACCTATTTCGGACAGCTTGGTTATTCTTTCTTTTTCTAAAGCAATAATTTTCTCTAAATCTTTTTGTTTATAATCTATTTTCTCTGGCAGATATTTCAAACATAATTTTGTTAAATCTTTTATCAACATCTTGCGGATATATCGGCTGTTTATCCAATCAAGTTTCTCAATATTTAAAATAGCCGGATTTCTATGAACTTTATTCCAATCAAACATCTGGATTAATTCTTTTAAACTCAGAACTTCATTTGCATTATCCGGCACGCTTAGGATTAAAAGCCCGATAAAATTAAGTAATGCTTCGGGCAAATATCCTTTTTCTAGAAAATCCTCTACAGCCACATCGCCTTTTCTTTTGCTTAATTTTCCGCCCTCTTTGCTTAACATTAAAGATGGATGGACAAAAACAGGCGGCTCCCAATTGAGATATTTGTAAAGTAAAACATGCTTCGGCGTTGACGAAAGCCACTCCTCTCCCCTGATAACATGAGAAACTTCCATCAAATGGTCGTCAATTGTGCTCGCAAAATGGTAAGTCGGGAATCCATCTGATTTAATTAAAACCTGGTCATCAATAAGATTAGAATCAAATTTAATTTCTCCATGCAAAAGGTCGTTAAATTTGATTGTCTCCCCTTCTGGAATTTTAAGCCGTATAGTATATGTCTCTTTGTTTTTTAATTTTTCTGCAATTATTTTTGGGTCTAAATTACGGCAATGTTTGTCGTACATCGGCGCTTGTTTCTTGGCAATTTGTTCCTGCCTCATTTTCTCTAATCTTTCTTCTGTACAAAAACAATAATATGCTTTTCCTTCTTTAATTAGTTGGTCAGCATATTTTTTGTAGATTTTTAAGCGTTTTGACTGATAATATGGCCCCTCGTCAAAATCTATTTTAAGGATTTTTAAAGTTTTCAATAATGATTCAACAGCGCCTTTAACAAATCTCTCTTGGTCGGTGTCTTCAATACGTAAAATAAAAATGCCCTTTTCTTTTTTCGCAAAAAGATAATTGAGCATAATCATACGTAAACTTCCAATATGTAAAAATCCCGTTGGCGACGGCGCAAACCGAACTCTGATTTTAGAGTTTTTTAACATATCTATATTTTAGCAAATTTTAGGATTTCGTCGCGGATTAATTCCGGCGTTTGGGAATTATAAAAAGATTTGGCCTTTTGGCCCATTTCAAAAAGTTTTTGCGGGTTGGATAATAAATTAGAAATCTGCTCCAATAAAATGTTCGGGGTGAGATTTTCTTGGTCTAAAACAATCGCCCGTCCAGTTCCTGCCTCTCCGGCAGGCAAGTTAGCGAATTTAAAAGCATTTTCTTGCTGGTGGTCAGCTGCAGCATTAGGCAGAGGAATTAAAATTGACGGCTTGGCTACGGCGGCAATTTCGAAAATACTGCCTGCCCCTGCCCTATTAATAATTAAATCAGCAGCAGCATAAGCATGCTTCAATTGTTCAGCATTTAAAAATGGATAAAGATGGTAATCAGGAGATTTTGGAGTATTTTTTTCTAAATCTTTAAAATTTTCGCGGCCGCAGCAATGTATAACTTCAGCTATTTCCAAGATACGAGGTAGAAAATTCGTGATAATTTCATTTATTTTCTGCGCTCCTTGCGACCCGCCTAGAATCAGAACCAATGACTTACTTGTCCCGAGCGAAGTCGAGGGATTTGATATTTTGAAAATTTCCCGTGCTTTTATCTTATCACCGTTAAGCAGTTCTTTACGCACAGGATTACCAATAACAATAATCTTGCTCTGGTATTTTGCTTTAAAATATTTTTTGCTGTTTTCAAACGAAAGGATAATTCTTTTTGCGAATTTAGCCATTTTTTTATTGGCTAAGCCCGGCACAGCGTCCGAATCATGAATTACTATGGGGATGCGATAAATCCAAGCAACAAAAACAACCGGAAAACTGCCGTAACCGCCTTTTGAAAAAACAACATCCGGCATCCAACGAAACAAGTGCCAGAATGACTGGATTATTCCGACAATCGTTTTTGCAAGCTCTACTGGGAAAAACGGGTCAAAATATCTTTTGAATTTTCCTGCAGTAATAAATTTGGCTTTGATGTCTTTTAAATTTTCTCTGGCAAAACCATCCGGCCCCAAATAATAAAATTCTTGTGCGTCTTGAAAAGACTCCTTAATGGCAATTATTGGAAATATATGACCTCCTGTTCCTCCGCCGGTAAATAATATTCTCATAATTAGAATAATTAGGTTAATTTTGATACTTAGATATATTAGTCAAGATGCCGGCTCCAGCCAAAGTTATGATTAATGCTGAACCGCCGTAACTGACGAATGGCAAGGGAATTCCGGTAAGAGGAATCAAGCCTGAAATAGCACCAATATTGATTAATGCCTGAAATCCGAACCAGCAAACAATACCGATTGCCAGCAATTTCCCGAAATCATCAGGCAGGTTTTTACTGATTCTAAAGCCTTTAAAAATCAGGAAAATTATTAAAAATATGAAACCTATACTCCCGACAAAACCAATTTCCTCAGCAATAATCGCAAAAACAGAATCCCCCATTGGTTCTGGCAGATAACTGTATTTCTGGATACTATGACCCAGTCCCCTGCCGAATAATCCCCCAGAACCGATTGCCAGCAATGCTTGGTTTATCTGATAACTGATGCCCTGCGGATCTATGGATGGATTAAGAAATGTGATAAATCTTTGTATTCTGTGCGGAAAAAACTTTATCAGGGAAAAAAGCGTAATTGCGTAGCAGATAACCATAATTGCCAAATCACGGATTCTCGCCCCACCTAAAAAATACATGATTGAGCCGACGATAATAATCAAAACAAGAGTTCCAAGGTCTTTTTGCAAAGTCATTAATCCGACAATAACTGCGGCAATAGCCAGAAACGGAATTAATGTGGGCTGATTCCCGCGTTTGCTGAGAAATGCAGCTAAATAAATAATCAAAGCCAATTTCAGAAATTCCGATGGCTGAAAAGTTATCTGGCCTACTGCTATCCAACGATGCGCTCCGCCGTGCCCATAACTTAACTGAGGAACAAAAACCAAAGCCGAGAGAACTAAAGCAGCAAAAAATATCAACAAAGAAAATTTCTTCCAAATCCTGTAATTTATTTTTTGGCAAATAAAAAAAGCAATTAATCCCACGCCTACGCCATAAATTAATTGGTGGAAAAAATAATAATACGGTTTTCCGGTTTGCTCCTGAGAAATCACTATTGAGGCATTAAAAAGCATTGCCAGCCCAAAAATCAGTAAAAGAAAAATGGTAATTACCAATCCTTTATCTGGTCTGCGCGTTTTCATGTTCTTTTTAAAACTTTTCCTGTTCTTTTGCCAGTAGGAAGGCCGGTTTCAACGGCAATTTCGCCATTAACGAGCACATATTCTATGCCTTCCGGAAACTGGTACGGATTTTCAAAGGTTGCCTTGTCCCTGATTTTTTCCGAATCAATCAGGACCAAATCAGCCCAATAATTCTTTTTAATCAATCCCCTGTCCTTTAGTCCTAATTTTTGGGCAGGACCGCCAGTAATTTTATAAATTGCTTCTTCCCAGGATATTACATGCTCATCCTCAACATATTTTCTTAAAAATCTCGGGAAAGCACCAAAGCAACGCGGGTGAACTAAATCGTTTTTCGTCTTCGAGTAATTGATGTCATAACCAGCGCCGTCAGAAGCAATAAAACTTAAACTGCTTGAAATTCCCATTTTTACGTTTTTCTCGCTTAGGGTATCTATAAAGACATTTATCCTTGCTTGGGAGATTAAAAGCATATTGATTATTGCCTCTTCGATACTTGTTTCCTGGGCCTTGGCGATCTCGGTAATTTTCCTGCCGATAAATGATTTGCTTATCGGCGACATTGCCACAATAATTTTATCATATTCATAAGCTTTTTTCTCCTGCATTTCTTTAATAACCTTTGCTTTGATTACCGGATCTTTTAATCTTTTTAAAAGCTGAGCCTTTCCTCCCTCTGCGACCCAATCTGGCAAAAGAATATATAGGACGGAACCGGTTACAGTATACGGATAAGTATCAAAATTTATATTTGCTTTTCCTGTCTTGCCGGCAGGTAGGTTCTCAGCTTCTATTAAATCGATTGCCTTTTTCATATTCGGCCAATGATTCTCGCCCATTGCTTTAAGATGGGATATTTCAGTATTCACTCCGGTTTTCCTGGCAATAAGAATAGTTTCCTCGATTGCTGGAATCAATTCTTCAGCTTCTCCCCTGACATGAGTTGTGTAAAGCCCGTCAAAACTTTTAACTATTTTTGCCAATTCAATAATTTCTTTAGTTGTAGCGACTTTTGCGTGGCTGTAAACCAATCCGGTTGATAATCCGAAAGCGCCCTGCTTCATTGCTATTTTCAGCATATTCGCCATTATTTTCAATTCCCTGGATTTGATTTCTCTGTATTCGTCTCCCAGTAATCCCCTTCTCAATGTCGAATGGCCGACTAAACTGGCAAAATTAACTCCTAACTTGACTCTCCCTAAAACATTAATGAATTCTTCAAAAGTCAGCCAATTTAAATTTATCTGAGCGGTATCCGTCCATTTCTGGATTGCTTTTAATGCTTCTGCGGAAATCAATGGAGCTAAAGAAGAACCACAATTTCCTCCCAAAATTGTGGTTATGCCTTGTCTTAACAAACTTTCTAATCCAGGCATTGTAAAAAGCGTCAGATATGTATCGGAATGGTTATTTAAATCTATAAATCCCGGGGTTAAATACAATCCTTCGGCATTGATAACTTTTTTGGCTCTTGCGGGATTTATCTCTCTTTTGATTTTTTCTATTCTGCCATCGTAAATTGCCACATCAGCTTTGTATTTGCTGTTTTTCGCGCCATCAATAATGATGGAATTTTTTATTAAAATATCATACATAATTTTTTACCCCGTTTGACGGGGTGGATTAAAACAAATTTTTATCGATAAAAAATAAAATCAATCCTATTACTGCTGCCACGCCAGCAATAATCCAGAAACGCATGGTTACTTTTGTTTCCGGCCAGCCCTTAGCTTCAAAATGATGATGAATCGGGGCCGACAAAAATACCTTTTTATGTCTGATTTTTTTGGAAGCCACTTGGATTATCACCGAAAGTGATTCCATTACCAGGATAAACCCGATAAAAGGCAGAAAAAACAAGCAATTAGTAAGCATGGCAATAACGCCAAGCGTAATCCCTAATGACATCGAACCAGTATCGCCCATAAAAAACCGCGCAGGATTTATATTAAACCATAAAAATGCCAGAAGCGCACCGACAATTGCCCCGCAAAAAGCCGCCAATTCAATTTTGCCCTGGTAAAAACAAATTGCGGCAAAAGCGGAAAACGCGATTAGGAGTATTCCTCCTGCCAATCCGTCCAAGCCGTCTGTTTCATTAGTTGAAAATGCTGACGCAACAATTGCAAAAATAAAAATCGGAATATACCACAAGCCAATATTAAAATCTCCAAAAAACGGAACATGGAGCAAATCCCAATCCAGTTTAAAATAAAACCAATAGCCGGCAATGGCAGCAATAACTGTATAAATGATTATCTTATACCTCATTTTCAGGCCTTTCCCGTATTTCCCGATTTTGGAAATTCCCAATAAATCATCAATTAAACCAATAATGGCAGCGAAGATTAAAACTCCCAGGGGCAGAAGAGTCTGTTTTCTGGTAAGGAAATTATAATCAGAAAAAATCGAGTTTGGACCCAATAATTTGGTCAACAGCAAAATTCCGACAGCCAAAACAGCAACAACCACCCAAATTAAAATTCCTCCCATTGTTGGCGTGCCCTCTTTTTTCTTATGTAAGGCAGTAAAAATAGGAGTATTACCTTCATCTTTGATTCCTTTGCCCACTTTATATTTATATAAAAAATGAGTAAGAATCGGCGTAGAAAATAATGCCACAACAAAAGAAAGAGCCGTGATAGTCAAAATTTTTATAACCGGAAATATATCTATTGCCATATCCATGCTTTTTGCGCCCAATCTATCAGTTTTGAAGTATCGTCCTCGCGCTGAGATGAGCCCAAAATTACTGTAATTAAATAATTATCGGAAACATTAGAAATATTGGAAATAGTTACCATGCATCCGCCCGCTTCGTCAGTGAAGCCAGTTTTCCCGCCGATTAATTGCGGGATCTTGCCCAGCAGTTTATTGGTGTTGGTTATATTATGAATGAATTTTTTATCAATCGAGAAAATAGTTGTTTGCGGAGTTTTTAATATTTCCAATATCAATGGGATTTTTAAAGTACGTTCGGCAATTATAGCCATTTCTGAAGCAGTTGATTGGTTTAAGGAATCCAATCCGACTGGCTCGACAAAATAAGTGTTTTTTAAATTTATCTCCTGCGCTTTTCTATTCATCAGATAAATAAAAGTATCAAAATCTATTTTTATGCCATCCCCAGCTAAAGCCATTGCCGCATCATTGGAAGATTCAACCAGCATAATATAAAGCAGGTCTTTTACTTTTAGTTCCTCGCCATTAATCAATCCTCCATTATTGCCATTGATGTCAACCGAGTTTTTAGAAATTTTAATAATATCCTCAGGATTATAATTTTCCAAAGCAATGATTGCGGTCATCAATTTAGTTAAACTAGCAATAGGTAAAACTTGTTCTGCGTTTTTTTTGAATAAAACATTATTGCTATTGTCTTGTTTGAAATTGAAAACAATTGCCGATTTGGCCAAAATTTCCGGTTCTGGAATAATCCAGTTTCTAACCGGAAAAAATACTGTATCTATATTTTCCGCTGTCGGAAGTTTTATCGGCGTGGCATCACCTTCTGTTTGTTTAATTGAAGCTTGGATTGGATTGTTTTTGCCATTTTCAACTTTACCAACCAAATATAAACCCCAAGCTATAAGAATTAACAGTAAAACAACCAATATTTGCAGAAAATATTTCTTAATCATTTTTTCTTTATACTTATTCCTAGTTCTTTTAGCTGCTCTTTGTCGATTCCACTTGGCGCGTTCATCATTAAATCTCTACCATCGCCAGTTTTAGGGAAAGCAATTACTTCGCGGATGCTCGGTTCATTTCTTAAAATCATTATAAATCTATCAATACCGGCAGCAATACCGCCATGCGGCGGAACTCCGTATTCAAAGGCCTCAAGTAAATGCCCGAATTTTTCTTTAATGTCTTCTTTTTTATTGCCCATTATTTCAAATACCGCCTCAAGTATTCTAGGATTATGCTCTCTAATTGAACCACCGGCGATTTCATAGCCATTGCAGACAAAATCATATTGATGGGCTAAAAATTTATCGGGATTTTCTCCCAGCTCTTTGATAAATTCTTTTTCCGACAGATCTTTTAGGTTTTGAACCTTTGTAAATGGATGATGCACTGCATCCCACCGTTTTTCGCTTTCCTTCCATTCAAAAGCCGGAAAATCAACAATAAATGCAAATGCCAGTTCATTTTTATCTTCTTTGTCCTTTCTCAAATCCGGCTTATCGCTTTTATATTCTTTCATTGCTTCTTTATAGGTTAATCGCGGAAACGGAATTTTAGTAATATGTTTTTCCGGAACGAGTTTTTTAACTGTTTCTATATATAATTCTTCAATCAAGCTCAAAATATCTTCTTGCTCGGAAAAACTCATTTCTAAATCCATCTGGGTAAATTCCGGCTGCCTGTCTCCCCTGCTATCTTCATCCCTGAAGCATCTGGTAATCTGAAAATATTTTTCTATTCCAGCCACCATCAGCAATTGTTTATATTGCTGAGGCGATTGCGGTAAAGCATAAAAATTTCCCTGTGAAATTCGTGAAGGCACAATATAATCCCTTGCTCCTTCAGGAGTTGATTTTGTTAAAATTGGGGTTTCGATTTCAATAAATTCTTTGCCTGATAAAAAATTTCTCATAAACTGGGCAATTTCATGGCGCAGAATTAGGTTCTCTTTCATTCTCTGTCTGCGTATATCCAAATATCTGTATTTCAATCTGCCTTCTTCATTTACTTCATAACCATCAGTATCTAATGCAAATGGCGGGGTCTGGGCTTTATTGAGAATCTCTAATTTTTCCGCCTGCATTTCTACTGTTCCAGTTTTCAGGTTTTTATTGATCATCTTTCCTGGCCTCTCATTTATCCTGCCTTCGATTGAAATCACCCATTCCGAACGCAGTTCTCCGGCCTGGTCTGACATTTCCGGAGAAAAAACAACCTGCAATAAACCAGAACGATCGCGGAGGTCGATAAAAATAAGCTTCCCATGGTCCCTGCGGGAATGCACCCATCCGCACACCTTTACTTTCTCCCCTGTTTTTTTAATTGTATCTAATACGGCAATCCTTTCCATATGCATAATTTTACCATAAATATTTTCTTGAGTAAACAAAAAAGCGGGGTCAACCGCTTTTTGAATACTAATGCCAAAAATTATTTAATTTCCAGGATTTTGTAGTGGACTTTGCCGCTGGGCGTGTGCACAATTACCTCATCGCCTTTTTCTTTGCCTAAAAAAGCTCGCCCTAATGGCGATTCATTTGATATTTTTCCGGATAATGGGTCAGCTTCTTCCGACCCCACAAGTATGAACTCCCTTTTTGCCTCGCTGTTTTTCACAATTATCCTGCATCCGACTTCTGCTTTATCGCATTTCCGATCTTTGGAAATAATTACTGCCTCGCCCAGCAACTGTTCCAATTCTTTTATCTTGCCTTCGTTGAATGCCTGGGATTCTTTTGCCTCGGCATATTCTGCGCTCTCGCTAATATCCCCTCTTTCCTGAGCTTCATGGATTTGTTTGGAAATTTCTTTTCTGTTTTCTTTTAGTTCTTTAAGTGTCTCGCGGAGTTCTTTAAATTTTTCTGAACTTATATATTTCATTTTTATATTTAATAATAACTTAAATAAAACGATTGTCAACCCCGCAGCTGCGGGGCAAGACCTTATTTTGAAAAATACCAATTTAAAACTTCCCTAACTACTGCAACCGACACACCCCCTTCTTCTGCGCCGTTCTCAATCAACACAGTAATAACTATTTCCGGATTTTCATATGGCGCAAAAGCAGTAAACCAAGCATGAGGAAACCTATTAGATGTTTCGGCAGTCCCTGTTTTTCCGGCTACTTTAACAGGTAAGTTATTTAATGACATAGCTGTTCCTGAAATAATCGTTTCTCGCATTCCCTGCCTGATAATTTCGAGATTTTTTTCTTTAATAAAATTTTCCCTGATTAATTTCGGCTGGGTCGATTCTATTAATTGTGGCTGATATAATTTCCCATTATTGGCAATTGCCGCAATAGCTGATGTAAGTTGTAATGGATTCATTAAAACATCGCCTTGGCCAATTGAAGTATTATAGGTATCACCGATAAACCACTGTTGATTCTTGGTTTCTTTTTTCCACTCTGCATCAGGCAAAAATCCAGCAATTTCCCCAGGTAAATCGATTCCGGTTTTCTCTCCCCACCCGAATAATCCTAAATATTTTTTAATTCTGTCTATTCCTAATCCTTCCTGATTTCCATAACCGCCACCGACAGTATAAAAATAAACATCGCAGGATTCAGCAATGGCCTTTATCATATTTACTGCGCCATGAGTCTTCCAATCCCTGAAAGTCCAATAAATATTTCCGCGGCTGTCGAATAAATTTATCAAACCAGGACAATTGATTATTTCGTCAGGGCTTATTGTATTTTCTTCCAATGCAGCTGAAGCAATCATTGGTTTTATGGTTGAACCTGGAGGGTATCTGCCGGAAATCACCCTATTAATCAAGGGATTATTTTTATCCTGAAATATTTTTTGGATATATTCTGAATCACCTTTAATAAAATTATTGTTGTCAAAAATCGGAAAACTAACCAGAGCCAAGATTTTGCCATTTTGCGGATTCATGGCAACTGCCGCTGCCCTTGAAGTAGACATTTCGCTTAATCTGGATTTTAAAGACTGATAAAGAATTTTCTGCAATTCTGCATCTATAGATAAAATCAAATCATTTCCAGGAATCGGGTCTTTAACTGCTAATATTTTTTGGGTTTTCCCTATATTATTTATCTCGGTAAGCTCTTCTCCATAAGTTCCGCGAAGCCGGTTTTCATAATATTCTTCGAGTCCGGTTCTCCCGATATAATCGTCGAGAAAGTATTTTTTTTCTTTAACTTCTTTAGGAGCAACTTTTCCAATATAACCCAAGATATGAGAAAATACAGCGCCGTCTTCATAATATCTCCGGCTATTCTTCTGAATTTTTATTTCTGGGATAGCGTTGAATTCCGATTCCAGAAAAATCGCTTTTTCTTTTTCTATGTCCTCGGCAATAATAATAGGATAAGAAATTCCCTTGTTTTGCTCTATTTTGTCCTGAATTATATTCTCCGGTATGCCTATTACTTCAGATAATTCTTTTATTATTTCCTTGTAATTGGCTTCTTTTATCAAATCTGCCGGAATAATCGCCAAATCAAGTTTGGGAATATTCGTGGTTAGCGGAATTTTATTCTTGTCATAAATTATACCCCTTAACGGTTCTATGGGATAAGAACGCATCCTGTTTCCTTCAGCCAGATTGCGCCAATAAACTCCATTGAGAATCTGCAAATGGAAACTCTTGGCAAAAAGCAGAATTAAAACAACAATAATAAAAACCAGAAAAATCTTCAGAATATTTTCCTTGATTGGTTTTTCCAGTTTTTCCCGTTCGCTGTCAGGCGATTCCTTCAACCTTTTTGAATCCATCAGAATCTCTTCGGTTTCAATATCCTCGCTGAATTTGCGTTTTACTTTAAATTTCCCTGAATTTACCCACATACCCCGTAGTAGATTTTTGACTAATTAAAAATTATCTTGATGCCCCGCATCAGTCAAAAATTCACTACGGGGCATAAGATTTTACTATATAAAAGATTGGTAGCGCTAAAATCGAATTATAAATAATTTTAGCAACTAAGCCAAGCAATGATAGATTTGAACCAATTATGAATAATAATAATTCGTAAAACAAAGAAGAAATCAAAAAAATTAAAATAAGCGATAATTTATTTTCTTCTTTTAAAAATTCCTTGTTTAGAAATCGAGACAAGAGGCACGTTAAAAGCAGAACAAGAACGGAAATTCCTAAAATATTCTGCAGGGAATAAAAATCCAGAAATAATCCAGATACAATTATCCAGCCAAGATTCTTTTTCCAGTCTTTTGTAATGGCTAAACTTACAACAGCTAAAAAAATCAAATTAGGATAAACGCCAACAATTTTCAGATGCGGAAAAATTCCAATCTGTAAAAACAACACGACAAGAATAAAAATTATAACCAAAATAATTCTCATTTTATTATAAAAACACTTTCAAGTTTTGAAAAATCAACAGCCGAAGTAATGGTTATTTTTTTAAAAATCTGGTTGTCCGATGTATCAATGCTTTCGATTTTACCGATTAAAATCCCTTTAGGATAAAGATTATCCATGCCAGAAGTAATTATCCTTTCGCCGATTTCCAGATTTTCGCTCTTCGGTATGAAATCTATAAATAATCCGCCTTTGTCGTCTCTTTTTACCAATCCCTCGATGCGATTTTTTTCTATAATCCCGGCAACAACCGAATCTTTTTGAATAATCAATATTACTTTTGAAAAATTCTCATTAACTTCGCTGATTTTGCCCACTAATGCGTTTTCCGGCGAAATTACAATCATATCCTTGATTGCGCCGTGCTTTAAACCTTTATTTATTAAAATCCAATCCTGGATTCCCTGAACATCTTTCCCCACAACCGAGGCTACTTCCAGAATCTGCTGTCCGGATTTGGAAATGTTCAATGCCTCCCTTAAAATATCATTTTCCCTTTTCATTTCTTTCAATGCGGCAATTTCGGCTTCTAAAATTAAATTTCCATGCCTTAATGTAAGATTTTCCTTATTTAAATCGCCGATTGAAAATATAACCTGAAAAAAACCGCTTATTCCGTCTCCGATATTAGAAAAAAACCTCCCTATTGGCGAAAATATTTTGTAAACAAAATTCCCCAATCCTTTTGTAAGGCCAGGGATGATATTTAATATAATCAAAGCAATTATTAAAATTAAAAATATTAAAAAAATCTTTTTCATTTTATTTCGGAACTTCTCCGTAGTCGCTCTCTATTAAAACTTCTCTTAATTTATCTAAATCCTCTAAAATAATTCCTGCGCCGCGCGCAACTGCAGTCAATGGATCATCTATAATTTTCACAGGCATTTTTGTTTCTTCTCGGATTAATTTATCCAGGCCCCTAAGCAAACTTCCTCCGCCGACTAAAACGATTCCCCTGTCCATAATATCAGCAATCAATTCTGGTGGCGTCTGCTCAATTGTATCTTTTACGGCGCTTACAATTGCTTCATTGGAAGCATAAAGCGCTTCCCTGATTTGGTCGCTGTTTACCATAATTTCCTTTGGCAAACCAGTAATTAAATCCCTGCCTCTGATTGGCGCTTCCAAAATATCTTCCAATTCATAGGCCGAACCAATAGCAATTTTGATATCCTCGGCAGTTTTTTCTCCCAAAGCAAGCTTTAATTCGTCATGGGCATAATTTATTATATCTTGGTTCAATTTGTCTCCTGCTATTTTTAAAGTTTGGCTGGATACAATGCCGCCCAAAGAAATTACAGCTATGTCGGTTGTTCCTCCGCCAATATCAACTATCATATTGCCAAATGCCTCCTGAACCGGCAAACGAGCGCCAATTGCTGCAGCCATGGCTTGTTCTACTAAATAAACCTCTCTACCGCCAGCGCCTAAGGCAGCGTCCCTGACTGCTTTTTTTTCCACTTCGGTAATGCCTAATGGGATTCCGATAATAATTCTCGGCCTTGGTAAAATAGTAAAAGAGTCCTTGTGAACTTTATGAATAAAATAACGAAGCATTTGTTCAGTCACCTCAAAATCAGAAATCGCCCCCTCTCTTAAAGGCCGAGTAGCAGAAATATGAGCCGGGGTACGACCAACCATTTTTTTTGCTTCATCGCCAATTGCTAATATCTGCCCTGTTTTCTGGTTAACCGCCACTACTGACGGCTCATTAATCACAATCCCCCGCCCCTTTACATAAACCAGGGTGGTAGCTGTGCCTAAATCAACGCCAATATCTTTAGAAAGTTTTCCAAGAATTTTATCAAACATCTTAATACGCTTTAGCAAATAATACTTCTATTCCACCCTCCTTTCCGCACTTTATACACCTGCCTCGCGTCGACTCGCCGCGAGTCGAGGCGGGTCTTCCTGTTTCAAAGGGAATACATCTAATCGTAGCTTTTGTTTCGTCCTGGATTTTTTTCTCGCATTTCGCATCTCCGCACCAATGTGCTTTGATAAATCCGCCTTTTTCTTTTAATATTTTTTTGAATTCATCGTATGATTTTACTTCACGAGTGTTATCTTCGGTGAATTTTTTGGATTTTGCGAATAATCTTTTTTGCATTTCATCTAGTAATTTTTCCGGATTAAATTGTTTCAAAGAAACGCTGTTCTTTTTTAATTCGTTCCTTAAAACATAAGTTATTTTGTCTTCCTTCGCTTCTTTGGGCCCGATTTCCAATCTTAATGGCGCGCCTTTCAGTTCCCATTCATTAAATTTCCATCCAGGACTCTGATCTTTATTGTCTACTAGAAACCTAATTCCTTTGTCTTTAAGAATTTTTTCTATTTTGGAAATAAAACTTTTAAGTTTCGCGTCAGAACCAATAGGAATAATTACAACTTGGTATTGGGCGATTTTCGGCGGCAAAACCAATCCCTTATCATCGCCGTGAGCCATAATTACTGCGCCAATCATTCTTGTACTTACTCCCCAACTAGTTTGCCAGACATCTCTTTTTCTGCTTTTTTCATCTAAAAATTTTATATTAAATGATTTGGAAAAATTTTGCCCTAATTGGTGCGAAGTTCCCATTTGCAATGCCTTATAATCTTTCATAAGCGCTTCAAAACAAAGCGTATATTTTGCTCCGGGAAATTTTTCAGTATCTGTTTTTCTTCCAGAAATACTATAAATTGCCAAATACTCTTTAGCAAAATCACTATACATTTTTAAAGCTGATTGCGCCATCTCGTCTGCTTCTTTTTCTGTTGCGTGCGCTGTATGGCCTTCCTGCCATAAAAACTCCATTGTTCTTAAAAATAACCTTGTTCTCATTTCCCATCTGACTATATTCGCCCATTGATTTATTTTCAAAGGCAAATCTCTGTATGATTGAATCCAATTCTTAAATGCATCATACATTACAGTTTCCGATGTCGGTCTGATTGCTAATTTTTCTTTAAGTTTTTTCCCGCCTCCGTGCGTTACCCAGGCAACCTGCGGATTAAATCCCTCTACGTGCTTGGCTTCTTTTTTGAAAAATCTTTCAGGTACAAATAAAGGAAAATAAGCGTTTTCCACGCCCAAATCCTTGATTTTAACATCCATTGCTTTTTGAATATTTTCCCAAACCGCATAGCCGTAGGGCTTGATAATCATGCAACCCTTTACCGGCGAATAATCAGCCATTCCGGCTTTTAAAACCACGTCATTATACCATTTTGAAAAATCTTCTGATTGTTTTGTAAGCATACCCCGTACTAGATTTTCGACATATTTATACTAAGTTGTCGAAATATCAAGTTTAGATAATTATTATTGATTAGTTATTATTTATTTTTTGCCTCGTATACGCTCCGACTTCAGTCGGAGCAGTCGAAAATTCAGTACCGGGGCATATTCTAAAAAAGTTTTATTACATCTCTTAAAGTCACGATTAACATCAAACCGATTAAAATTGCAAAGCCAAGGGTATTGGCAATTCTTTCGGTTCTGACTTTTATCGGCTTGCCTTTTATTTTTTCAATCAACAAAAATAATAATCTTCCGCCGTCCAATGCCGGAAACGGAAGAATATTTAAAAGCGCCAAATTAATTGAAAGAATTGCTGTAAATTGCAAAACATAAACCCAGCCCAATTGCACCATTTGAAAAGTAAGGGTTGCAATTCCCACTGGCCCGGCAACATCACTGATCATGGTGCCTTTAAGAATTAATGTTTTCAATAAAAGCCAGAGCATTTCAATCATTGTCACAAACATCCTGCCAGTTGCTTCAAATCCTTTTAAAATTGCCTTATACCAAGGATAAGAAATTAATCCGGTTTTTAACATAGCGACTCCTAAAGCGCCTTCACCTTCTGGCGGATTGATTCTTGGCACTATATTTTTCTGTAAAATTTCACTTCCTCTTTTAATTTCAATAATGATTTCCTGTCCCACATGAAAAGCTACAAATTTTTGTACTTCTTCAACTTCCTTGATTTCCGCTTTCTCATTACCGTGTGACATAAATAACAGCGCATCCCCTATTTTGATTCCGGACTCCTGTGCTGGCGAATCTTTGGCAATATCAACTATTTGAATCTGGACGTTCCTGTAATTTGCCTCATTGCCCTCAACGAAACTCGGAATTCCTATAGCATGAACAATAGAAAGCAGAATTACGGCAACCAACAGATTCATTAATACGCCCATTACCAGAATTAGCGCTCTTTGCCAGATTGGTTTATTATGAAAAGCGAATTTACTACGGCTGCGTTTTTCCTCGCTTGTCTCGCCGAGAATTTTAACAAACCCTCCAAGTGGAATTAGATTCAAAGAATAAATTGTTTCTTTTCTTTTAAAACTAAAAATCCGGGGCGGAAAACCAAAGCCGAATTCTTCGACTTTTACCCCGGCTTTTTTTGCGCTGATAAAATGCCCCAACTCGTGGGCAAAAATCAGCACGCCTAATATTAAAATAAAAACAATAATTGTTAATAACATAAAATTAAACCGTCATTATCTCAGATTCTTTGTTTTTTTTCATCTCATCAACTTTGCTGTTGAAATCATCTATCATTTTCTGCAATTCGTCTTTGGCGCGGAATTTATCATCTTCACGAATTTCACCCTTTTTCTCCAATTCCTGAATTTCTTTCCAGGTTTTTTCCCGATTTAAACGAATAGAAATTCTCGCTTCTTCGGCTTTTTCAGAAACTATTTTCACATATTCTTTTCTCTGCTCTTCGTCTAAAGAAGGAATATTTATCCTGATTAAATCGCCATCAACAATCGGACTGAAGCCGGACTTGGCCCTAATTCCTTTTTCTATATCCTGTAGAATCGCTTTGTCCCATGGCTGGATAGTGATTAAGCGCGACTGGGGAATACTTATAGAAGCAAGTTGTTTTAATGGGAATTTTTGGTTGTAGCAGCTGATTTCAATATCTTCAACCATTGCCGGCGTTGCGCGGCTGGTCTTAATTTTCGCCATCTCAATTTTTAAAAAAGCTATTGTTTTTTCAAATTCCGGTTTTAAATTGTCTAATATTTGTTTATACATAAAATTAAATTCTCTAATACTAACCGCGGATTAACATTGCTCACGGATATCATGCTTTTACTTTTTTGAATTTCCTTAAGAATATTTAATAATTGTTGTGTATTGTGGTCGTCACCCTGCGGGTGATCAGCCGTAGGGTGAATTAATTTTCCCCTGAACCAAAACATCCATGAATCCAAAATTGCAAAAATTTCTGAATTATCGTCCCGCTTAATTACTTTCTCTATATATTTAAAAATATCATTTAACGGTTTTTTAAGAATATTGATGTGTTCTTCGTTGATAAAATCTTTCGCTACTTTATTCAATGAAATTGACTTAAACCTGATTTCCTGCAATCTAGAAAGAATTGTTTTTGGTAATAATTCCGGAGTTTGCGTGATTAAAATCAAAATCGTATTCCCTTGCGGTTCTTCCAATGTTTTTAGCAAGGCGTCTGTTGCAGAACGGCTCATTATTTCTGCATTATCTATAATGACAAATTTATAAAGGCTATTATACGGAGATAGGCTTAAAAAAAATTTAATTTTCCTGATTTGGTCAATAGAGATTTCGTTTTTACCTTGTTCGGGTGCAATACAATGAACGTCAACTTGATCTGTTTTTAAAAAATCAGCGAGTCCAATGGCTGTATTTTTCATCTCTTCGGCAGTTCCGCCATAAAATAAATATCCGTGGGCCAATTTTCCATTTTTGGCCGCATTTTTTAAAAACTCTAGCATACCCCGTAGTAGATCCTCGACTAATTTAATTATCTTACTGCTCCGCAGCAGTCGAGGATTCACTACGGGGCATATGTTTAGGATATCATATCTATCTACCTTTCGCAACTTTATGTATGAGGCCACCCAATTTTGCACTTTTGAGGCATTAAAACTGGTAATTGTAATTTAGTCAGCGATAACATAAACTGTACAGGAGATAATTTATTCTGAAAAGCATAATGCACCCTATCAGTATTGTACCAAACAAGCCA
>JAHILA010000002.1 GCA_018897295.1 Patescibacteria group bacterium | reverse complement strand
TGGCTTGTTTGGTACAATACTGATAGGGTGCATTATGCTTTTCAGAATAAATTATCTCCTGTACAGTTTATGTTATCGCTGACTAAATTACAATTACCAGTTTTAATGCCTCAAAAGTGCAAAATTGGGTGGCCTCATACACAAGCTTGCATTCATATTTATTCAAAACTATAATGAAAGCAGGTCCGCCTGAATTGTTCCCTTGCACTATCACTTATGTCTACGACGTATTCCTACACATGGGTCACCATGCAAGCGCCGATTCAGCACCGACCATGGCCAAAATAAAAAAAGCAACCCGACGGGGTTGCTTTTTGTTTATTGTTTATTTTTTATTCTTCCGCATCAACCTAAACGGCACATCTTTATCATGATTCACAATTTTCTCTTTCCCAATCCAATTTAAAGTAGGCATATCATTATTTTATCAATTTTTGTGCGCCTATTTTAGTTATCCACACCAATTTTCCAAACATTCTTTTCTAAAAATGCTTCAATGGTTTGTCGAGTGGCTTTATTTATAAGATTTGAGTGTGAAAGCTTATTAATTTTTGCATATTCAACTAAGGTGATAATCTTTCTACCTTCTAAGTATGCTAACCGTTTGTGATAACTATTGGTAAGCGCTTTTCCTACTATTTCCTCCATAATAGTGGTTATACCCTTCTCATCAAATTCTTTAAATGCATTATAATATTTTTTTCTATCAATAAATTTTATGTTTATTGGAACAAACCCTTCTCGTATAAGTAAATAATTATTTATTACCCTGCCAATACGACCATTCCCATCAACGAATGGATGTATATATTCAAAAGCAAGATGCAAACGCGCAATGCGTTTAATAATATTTTCATGGCTTGTGGCATTGTATTCTACAAACATTTTTTCAAGACGATCCACCACTTCTTTTGAATTGGGAGCAATATGACCACCAACACGAACATATTCATCATCTTTTCTAAATCTTCCCGCAACATCATCACGAATATTTGAAATTAACGTTTTATGAAGCAATAAAATTACTTCAAAGTTGAGTTCTTGTTCTTTGGCTTTTTTATCTATATACAACACAACCCGTGCTAAATTTTTTGCTTCAAAAATTTCTCGTTCAGTAATATATCTGTCTAAATCAATTTGAAGAAGTATCTTTTCAGTTTCTTCAAGAGTAAGTGTGCTGTTTTCAATGGCGTTTGAGTTATAAACTTGTTCGGCAACTTCAGTCTCAGCGATAAGTTTAATAAGCGCATCCTTACCTACAAGCGCTTTATAATATCTCTCACGAAGAGAATTTATACTATTAAAAACATTAAGTATTTTTGTCATATATTTCCATTATATTCCTTTTCACTATTTTGTCAATATAATCGTGAAAAACCGCTTAAAAACACGGATTTTCACGTTTTTGGGAATATCTTTTATTCTCATAATTCTCTTTTATATTACCACGCCATAAGCACTACGCGCAAATAGGCGGGCAGGCCACGTTTTGACCCTTTAGTAAATCCTTCGAGAACCTCAGGATGAAATAAAAAAAAATCGCCCTGAGTGAAATCGAATGGGCGATTTTTGACGCTTCTTGGTATCTCGATAAAAAGTATTTCGGGCGCAGCCGATGGGATTCGAACCCACGATCTTCGCCGTGACAGGGCGACGCTTTAAGCCAGCTAAGCTACGGCTGCAAAATATTCAAATTCATCTATAGCGGCGAGTGGAGTCGGACCACTGACCTTGGCCTTATGAAGACCCTGCTCTAACCGCTGAGCTACGCCGCCAACTTAAAATGTTGCGGGGGACCGAATTGCACGGCCGATCTCCTGGTTATGGGCCAGGCGAGATACTACTTCTCTACCCCGCGATAATTATCCCGCTATAGCGGGAAGTGTCTCTATAATACTATAACTCTTTAAAAATTGCAAATTACATCACTCCCAATTCTTCTAATCCTTTTTTATATGCATCTAAGGTATTTCTGGCTTCTTCTTCGATTAACACGTATCCTGAATCGTCTATAATTCTAGCTTTAACTCTTTTTGCTTTTTTAATTTCATCCACATTACTCAAGTTCTTTTCTTTTTCACGGCCAGGGGTTTTTAAAACCTTGTCGTAAAAACTATCCGCTTCCAGAATTGCCAATTTATAATTTGCTTCTACGCCTGATTTAAATTTCTTTTCAATCTTTGCCCATTTTTTGGCACTCTTTTTTTTCTTCTTATCGGATTCTACTGGTTTGGCTATCGCGCCCAGAGTCATTTTTTTGAAAATAACAAAAATTATCGCAAGCAGCATCAATATGGAGAAAATAAATGAAATGACTTTAATGGTAAAGAAAATTTCTCTCCATGTATAAGAATGAAAAAAATCATTAACACTGGCTCCAAAACCAATCCAGGCGCTTTTTGCTTGCGTTAAAAATTTAAGTTCCTTCTGACTAGAAACTATTGTGGTGCTCGAAATTGTTGGCAATTTCGAAAACAAATTCATCATAAAATTGTGGTCCAATTATTTGTAAGCCGACCGGCAGCTCCGCCTGCCCGCCATCGCTACGCGAAGACGTTGCGGGTGGGCAGGGAATTGATATTGCCGGCAATCCGGCCAAAGAAACCGGGGTTGTATAAACATCGGATAAATACATTGATAATGGGTCCTTTTTTTCTCCGATTTTAAAAGCTGTGGTTGGCGCGGTCGGAGTTAAAATAATATCAACATCGTTAAAAACTTCATCGAATTCTTTTTTTATTAATGCCCTAACTTTTTGCGCTTTATTGTAATAAGCATCGCGATAACCAGCTGATAATACATAAGTTCCAAGCATAATTCTTCTTCTTGGTTCATCGCCAAAACCCTCGGCTCTGGTTTTTAGATAATTTTCCAATAGGGTTTTTCCCTGCCTACCGGCAGGCAGGTTGCCTGCTGACAGCCCATATTTAATTCCGTCAAATCTTGCCAAATTAGCGCTTATTTCTGCCGGCATAATAATATAATAAGCTGCCAAGGCGTATTCTGTAGACGGCAAACTAACTTCCTTAATTTTTGCTCCCATTTTTTCAAAACTTTTTATGGCTTTTTGGATTTTTTCCTTTATTTGTTTATCAATCCCCTGTCCAAAATATTCTTTCGGCACACCGATGCATAGATTCTTGGATTTTGTCCGAGGATCTATTTCTATTGTTGTAGAGTCAAATTTGTCTTTGCCTTTAATAACATCAAAAATTAATTTTGCGTCCGCAGTTGTTTTCCCGAATGTTCCAATTTGGTCCAAAGAAGAAGCCATAGCAATTAACCCGTATCTTGAGACCCTGCCATAGCTCGGCTTGAATCCGACTATTCCGCAAAAACTTGCTGGCTGGCGCACTGAACCGCCTGTATCCGAGCCAAGAGCTCCTAAGCAATGGCCAGCTGCCACAGCTGCAGCAGAGCCGCCAGAAGAACCTCCTGGCACACGGGTCTTGTCCAAAGGATTTTTTACCACACCGAATGCAGAATTCTCGGTTGAAGAACCCATGGCAAATTCATCAAGATTTGTTTTGCCGATAATTATCGCGCCAGCGTCTTTCAGTTTTTTGACAACTGTTGCGTCATAAGGAGCTTGATAATTTTCCAGAATTTTCGACCCAGCTGTGCATTTGTAATCTTCAACCAGAATATTATCTTTAACTGCAATCGGAATACCTTCTAATCCTTCTATTTTTTCTCCCCTTTCGATTTTATCATCAGCTTTTTGCGCTTGTTCCAATGCCAATTTTTCCGTAATTTCCAAAAAATTATTTATTTCCTTGTTTTCTTTTTTAATTTTATCCAAACAAGCCCGAATTAATTCAGTACAGGTAAATTCTTTTTTTATCATCTCTTTGTGGGCAGATTCTATTGTCAATTTAGATAAATCAATCATTCCAAGATTTTTGGGACTTTAAAATAATTATCTTTTTTGTCCGGAGCTTGTTCTAAAATTTTATTCCGCGTTTCAGAATTTCTCTTTTCTGCTTCGTCATTTCTGGTTATGCTTTCCAATCCGGTTATTTGCTGGATTGGCTTAATATTTTTTGTATCAACTTTATTTAATTTATCAACATAATTCAAAATCGAGGAAAGTTCATTTGAAAATTTCCCTTTTTCTTTTTCTGTCAGTTCAATCCTTGCCAATTTGGCAATATGTTCCACTTGCCCCGTAGATATTTTCGGGGCCTGCTCCTTAATCATATTAATTTTGCGAATTCTTTTTCACTGATTATTTTTACGCCCAATTTTTTCGCTTTATCAAATTTTGAACCTGGTTCAAAACCAATAACCACAAAGTCAGTGTTTTTTGAAACAGAACTAGATATATCTCCGCCCAATGCACGGATTTTTTCTTTGGCCTCCTCACGCGTCATATTTTCCAATTCTCCAGTTAGAACAAACATTTTACCTTTCAGTTTTCGGGCCCGTCTCGACTCGCGTAGCTCGTCGATGCGAGGCGGGCTTATTATCTTTATACCAGCTTTCTTCAGTTTGTGCAAAAATTCCAAGCTTTTTTTCTCTTTAAACCAATTATAAATTGATTCGGCAACTTTCGGTCCAATATCCTGAAGTCTTTGCAATTCTTCTAAAGAAGAATCTTTTATTTTTCCCAATTCGTTGTAATGCCTCGCCAAATCAATCGCTGTTTCTTCCCCAACCTGCGGAATTCCCAGGCCGAACAAAAATCTTTCTAATTTTATTTCTTTTCTGGATTGGATTGATTTAATAATATTTGAAGCGGACTTTTCGGCAAATCTCTCCAAATGCTTCATATCTTCCTCTTCCAAGAAAAATAAATCCCCTGCATCCTTAATTAGCCCTTCGTCAAGAAATCTGTCTACAATTTTCGGTCCGACTCCCACAATATCAAAGGCCTTTCTGGAAACAAAATGATAAATTCTTTCTCTTAAAACAGCTCCACAATTTTTATCCGAACATTTATAAGCCACTTCTTCGCCGATTTTTACAACTTTCGAATTGCATGCCGGACAGAAATGCGGAACTTTAATCTCTTTTTCCTTGCCAATTCTCATGTCCTTTAACGGCTTTACAATATCCGGAATTACATCTCCGGCTCTGCCCACAATTACTGTATCGCCAATTTTTACTTCCAATCTTTTGATTTCGTCAAAATTATGCAGCGTGGCATGGGTTATTGTTGCTCCGCCGATCTGGACTGGCTTTAATACTGCAACCGGCGTCAAAACTCCTGTTCTCCCAATTTGCCAGATAACATCTTTAATAATCGTGGTTGCTTCTTTAGCGGAAAATTTATAGGCAATTGCCCCTCTTGGCGCCTTGCCAATGGCTCCGAGTTTTTTGAATGCAAAATTATCGCTGGCAACCACTACAATTCCGTCAATTTCATAATCGAGCTTGCCTCTTTTCTTTTCCCAATAAATTCTGAGTTTTTCCACTTCATTTAAATCTTTACAGAATTTATTATATAAATTTATTTTAAATCCTAATTCTCTTAAAATTTTATGTTCGTCCTCGTGTTTTTTCTGCCCTAAATCGGTTATCAGCGCATAAGCAAAAGAATCAAGACGCCTGCTGGCAGTAATTTTCGGATCCAGTTGCCTAATTGAACCAGCTGCCAGATTCCTTGGATTGGCATAAGTTTTTTCCCTTTTTTTCTCCAGTTCTTTGTTGATTCTTTTAAATTCCTTGGTCTCTAAATAAACTTCTCCGCGCACGATTAATTGTTTTGGGAATTTTCCAAATAATTTTAAAGGAATACTGGCTATTGTTCTTAGATTCTGCGTAACATTCTCGCCAACCACCCCGTCTCCGCGCGTTGCGCCTGTTTTTAAGATACCGTTTTTATAAACCAGTTCAATTGCCAGGCCATCGATTTTTAATTCGCAATAATAACCGCCTTTATCGTAATTTTTAACTATTTTTTCGTTTCTATTCTGCCAATCAAGCATTTCCTGTTTGCTGAAAGCATCATTAAAAGAAAGCATGGGAACCGAATGATGGAATTTCTGAAATTTATCCAATGGCTTGCCACTTACTCTCTGCGTTGGTGAATCCGTGGTAATTAAATCCGGAAATTTATATTCTAGCCCTTCCAGTTCGTTTTTCAGAGCATCAAAAGCCGCATCAGAAATATCCGACTGGTCCAAAACGTGATATTTATAGTTATGCTTCCAAATCTCTTTTCTTAATTTTTCTATCCTTTCTCTGGCTTCTTTTTTATCCATACCCCGTACTAGATTTTCGACACATTAAATAGCCTATATCTAGAAATTTAATTTATTATAAAATATTTAGTTCTTTAGTTGCCCCAGTAATTATTTGGTCCGATGTACATCGGACCAGTCGAAAATTCAGTATCGGGGCATGATTATTTCAGTTTGCTTTCAATTATTTTCGCAAAATCTTCATAAGGCATAGAACCGATAGCCGGCTCGCCGTTAATAAAGAACGCTGGCGTGCCCTGCCTGTCTTTCGGAATATTGGCTTTTATAAAGTCATTACTTCCCTGCGCATACCATTCTTCTGCTTTTGATTTATATTTTTCGGAATCCATGCATTGATTGAATTCTGTTTCATCAAGTCCGATAGTTTTGGCAAAAATTTTCAAGTCATCGATACTTTTAATTTTATCGTTATTTGCAAAAAGATAATTATGGTATTCCAGAAACTTTTCTTGGTCATTGGCGCATAAAATCGCCTGGCTTAGTTCATACGGCGGAAATGAACGCAAAATCAATCTTGCTTTACCTGTGGTAATATAATTTTCTATTATTTTCGGCTTTACGCTGTCTTCAAATTGTTTGCAATACCCGCACAAATAGCTGTAATACTCAATAATCGTCACTGGCGCATCATCCCTGCCTATTTGGATATCATCTTTGAAAACTTCAATATCTGTACCTTTTCCGCCCCATTGTTTGTATGCCAAAATTGCCACAGCAATGAGCAGAATTACAATGATTATGATATAAGGATTAAATTTTCTTGTTTGTTCTTCCATTTTTTTATTTATCCAATAATAGTCCTGCGCCAATTGCGCCCGCCCATTCGCCGAGTTTAGCCAGAATGACTTGCGTTTTCCCGGCTTTCGGCGACAGAACATTCTTTCTCATTTCGGATTTAGCTGAATTTAGCAAAAGCTCTCCGGCATTGGCAATTCCTCCGCCAATTACAATAATATCGGGATTTAAAGTATCAACAATATTTGCCAATCCTAAACCCAAATATTCGCCAGTAGTTTTCCAGACCTCGATTGCTTTTGAATCCCCCTTTCTTGCCATATTATATAAAGTAATTGTATCTATTCTCCTGCCCAAAATTTCAAAAGCGGTTTTTCTGATTCCTGACTCGCTTAAATACGCTTCCAGACATCCTTTATTCCCACAACTGCATTTTCTGCCATGTTTATCAATAGTCATATGACCAAATTCTCCGGCAGTGCCGGTTTTGCCATAGATAATTTCCTTATTTATCACAATCCCTCCGCCTACTCCTGTTCCCAGTCCCAAACCGACAACCAGGTTTCTATTCTTTCCCGCCCCAAAAATCGCTTCTGCCAAAACCAAACAATGAACATCATTATCAATAATGGTTCTGATTTTAAATTTCTTCTCAATTATTTTCCCGAGTTCCAGATTTTTCAGACCAGTCACATTTGGCGGGTTTAATATTTTTTGATTTTTAACATCAATTGGCCCGGCAACTCCTATTCCAATCCCTTTTATGTTTTTATTTTGGGAGATTAATTTTTCAATACATTTAAAAATCTGACCGAGAATAATTTTGAGATTGGTTTTGGATTTTGTAGGAATTCTAACTTTTTTGACTACTTTTCTGTTGTCAAGTAAAATTCCTTTAATATTTGTTCCGCCGATGTCGATACCTATATGCATAATTTTTAAAACAATTCTTTAGCGCGATTCCAGAATCTATCATCGCCATTTGCCTTGCGCCAATACCACCATTCCACGCCCCATAAATACGCTTTATTAAATCCTGCCTTGTGGATATATTCCAAAATATCATTAAACTTTTCAATGCTCATGGAAATATCTTGTTCCTCATTTGTCATATCCTGTGTCGGTTTATGTCCCCAGGGCTCTGCTTGAACTTCAATCGCAATTACTTCCTCCAAATCAAATAGAAGTTTTATTAAATTTACTTTTCTTTGGTAAAAAACTGGCGGAATCGGGTAGGTTACATAGCCCAGCTTACCATGAACTTTTCTGTAAATAGAAGTGCCGAGAATATCTGCGCGCCTCGCTCCGCCGATCCAAGTGCTGAATTCTCCGCTTTCGGTTATCATTATTGGTTTGCGGTAATCCAGATATTTGGCCAGAGCAATTTCTTTATTTAAAAATTTTTTGTCCAATTTTGGACACTCGCCAAAAGTTCCCAAAAACGGTTCATTTTCTATTTGCCAGATTTTAATGCTCGGCCTGTCTTTGAAATATTTTATTGTCGCGCTGAGAAAATCCAAAATTTTTTCCTGCTTTTCCTCTTTTGAAAGATTCTGCGCCCATCCTGGCTCAAAACATTCCGGCCAGCGTGGCATTCTCCTACCCAAAGTAAAAATCGCCTCTCCGCCATGCCTTTCAATTTCTAAAAGCTGCCATTCCAAATCTTTAAAATCATATTTACCCTCTTCAGCTTCAACTTCGTCCCAGTAAGCAAGAATTCTGATCCTTTTGGTTTTTAAATCATCTAAAATCGCCAAAAAGGTTTTCTGCCAATCCAGTCCCAAATCAATCGCGTATCTCTTGCTGAAAGTCACGCCCCATTCAACTTTATCCGCTGGCTTCGCTTTACCGACAAATAGATATACAGCAAGGATTATTATAACAGCAAGAATTGCCAATAAAATTATTTTTAAAATCTTTTTCATTTAAATTTCGGATAGTGATAAACTGCAATTATTTTTCTTTTGCCATTGCAATCCCAATTATGAATAACGGGTGTTTTCATTTTATAATAATTACTTATGGCTTTTTTATCGCCAATATAAAAACCATTATGCAAATGAAGCTTGCCATTTGGGGTTATTTGTTTTTCCCAGACAATCACGTCTCCAGGTTTAATTTTGCTCTTGGCAATTTCCTGCCAGCCGTTTTTTTTCATATCTTCTGTGGTTCTTTCCACTATGGCATGGCCTTCGGAAATCATTCCCCACATCAATAAAACATTAGAAACGAAGAACGCACAGGAAAGGTTGCCGTTCTTTGTTGCGTCAATTTCTTTTCCGTCTTTTTCCAAATAAAGATTCCTGAACATCTTTGTTCCGACAGAGTTCTTTATCATTTTCAGATATGATTTGTATTTCAATAGCTCTACTTTCATAATAATTGTTTTATTTTTCTAAATTGTGGTATAATTAATAAGGATAATAATTAATATTTTAAATATATGGGAAAGATAAAAATACCTCTTTTGATAATAATTGTCGTGGTGATTATTCTTCTTGTCACGGCGCTCGTTCTAATGCTTAACGACCAGCCGAGAATCAGCGACAACAAAATAGAAAACCTTGATATCGCCAAAGAAATTTACGGCTTCCCGGGAGAAATTAAAAAAATCAAAGACAAAACCTTGACGCTTACAGCCCTAATTCCTTTAGTTGACTTAACTCAAGAGCTGGTAAAAACAACAATAGAGATAACAATTGACGACCAGACAAAAATAACCAAACTAATATTCCCGACAGAAATCAAAGACAATACAGAACAAATTTATCCCGAAGAAGTATCGCTTCAATTAAGCGACCTGAAAGTCGGAGACAATATAAACATCTCTTCAAAAATAAATATTTACGATAGTTTAAAGAACGGCACTGATTTTGTTGTCACTGATATTTTTGTCATTGAAAATTAAAACCTTACGGCTGCAAAATATCTTCTGTTCTTCCATTAACCGAGATAATCACGCTTTCAACTGTTGAGAATTGTTTTAATGTTTCAATAATCTGGCTGCGTATTGCCGATACTTTACAAGAACCTCCTACTTGAAATTCTATTTGTTCGTCAAAATCAATTTTCGCCACGCCTTCTTCAATAACCAATCCCTGGATTTTCACTCCGGAATTAATACTGGTGAAAAAATCTTGGGATTTTTCTGTTTCTGTCGGTCCTTTTAATAATTCTTCTATAGCCACCCTGGCAATCGCCTGTGTTTTTGGAACCATCCTTTCAACCGGAAAAACTTTGTTGCAGGAAACTTCAGGATCCATTCTGCTATTATTAAAATAAACTCCTACTTTCATGGTCTCTGTTTTTAGCAAATAAACAACTGCTAGAATTACGATAATCGCGATTCCCAAAATTATAATTTTCTTTTTCATATATTCTCATTATAACATAATTAAAACTAAAAAACCCCGTCCGCCAGCCGGCGGACGGGGTTTTTTATTACAAGATTTTAATAGCCCTTTTGGCTGCGATAGCAATCTCTGCAAAGAATTTCCTGTCCTTCTCTGGGTTCAAATGGAAGTTCTGTAATACCAGCTCCACACTTGGAACATTTCCAGTTTCCCTGAACTCTTTTTCTTTCGAAATTACCTCTTCCGCTGCCTCCTCCTCTCTGGTCCATCCTTTCTCTATGGCACGTTGCGCAAAAGATTGGAAGGTCGCCAGAAGGCGTAAATGGCAACTCGGTAATTTCTGTTCCACACTTGGAACATTTCCAGTTTCCCTGAACCTTTGGCCTTGGAGAATCGTCTCTTTTTCTAAACATTACAATGTAATTTTACGAACAATTTATTCTAAAATAAACTTAACGAATATTTTAATTCAAATTGCGAATAGAAACTTTTTTAATTATTTATTAACGACCTTTTCACTTAATTATAAGCGTAGCACAAATCAATTATATTAGTCAATTTAAATAAAACTTTCTTTTTTTCTCGCCAAATCTCTCAATCGCATAACGCAACATTGTTCTCGGCATAATTTTATAATATTTCCTCAAAAATTTCTCCTCGATTTCTTCTCCGCAGCACTTACCGATTTCCCTCAACATCCAACCAACCGCTTTATGAATTAAATCATGCTTATCGTTAAGTAAAATTTCCGCAATCTTCAGTGCTTCTCGTGAGTTGCCATGCCCAATATAATGAAAAGTTGAAAGTATGGCGATTCTTCTTTTCCAGATACTTTTAGATTTGGCTAATTCATAAAGTATTTTTTTATCCTTGTCTTCCAGATACGCGCCGACGATTTTATACGCTGACAAATCCACTAAATCCCAATTATTAATATATTGAGTATGCTTCAAATAGAAATTATAAATTTTTCTCCTGTTTTCTTCGTCAGTCTTTTGGAATTTTGATACCAAAATCAGTAGGGCAATCAACCTCTCCTCATGAAATTTGCTTTTTATGACTTTGGATAAATCATTAATCGCCAAAGAACTGAATTCTTTGGCGATTTTTCTCGCTGTTGGATTATTTATACCCAAAAATACATCCCCTTCTCCGTATTCGCCTTTCCTGGTCTTAAAAAACCAAAGAGAGCTTTTGGCCCTCTTTGGATCGGCATGTTTTTTAATTTCTCTTTCTATGTCGTCAATAGCCATATCTTAATTTTAGCAAATTTTTTATCTTTTTGCTTTCTTTCTCTCGTTTTCCGTTAAAAGCTGTTTTCGCAAGCGAATACTTTTTGGAGTTACTTCCATATATTCATCATCATTAATAATACTCAATCCCCTTTCAAGTGTTATTTCCCATGGCGGAATTAAACAAATTGCCTCGTCCGAACCAGAAGCGCGCATATTTGTTAATTGTTTTTCTTTGGCTGGATTAACTTCCATATCATGGCCAGTTGGCGTATTACCAACAATCATTCCCTCGTAAACATCTTCACCGTGTCCAATATATATTACTCCACGCTCTTGTAGGTTCCACAAAGCGAACCCCGCTGCTTTCCCTGTAATCATTGATATCATTGAGCCAATTTCTTTTCTGGTAATATCTCCGACATAAACACAAAAACCCAAAAAATGAGTGCATAAAATTCCCGTTCCTTTTGTATCAATAACAAATTCACTGCGATATCCCAAAAGTCCGCGTGTGGGAATTTTGAACGTTAATCTAATTTGCCCACTTTTAGTTTTGACGTCTATTAGTTGACCTTTTCTTTTTGATAACTTTTCGATTACTATCCCGAAAAAATTTTCCGGAATATCAATTGACACTTCTTCAAACGGTTCTAATTTCTTGCCATTTTCTTCTCTAATAATTGCCTGTGGCTTGGAAACTTGAAGTTCATAACCTTCGCGCCTTAAATTTTCAAGTAGAATTGCGACATGTAGTTCGCCACGTCCAAAAACATTATAATAATGTGCGTGCGAAAAATCAATCTTCAGCCCCATATTTACCTCTAATTCTTTTTTGAGTCGTTCTTTAATTTGTCGGCTAGTCACAAATTTTCCTTCTTTCCCAGCAAAGGGAGAATTGTTTACTAAAAAATTTAAAGAAATTGTCGGTTCGTCAATTTTAATTGCGGGAAGTAGTTCTTGATTTATATTTTCAGTAATTGTTTCTCCTATTTCGATATCTGTAAGCCCAGCAATCATCACAATATCTCCAGTTACTACTTCGTTTACTTCTTGCCGATTTAGTCCGTTAAATGTAAAAAGCTTTATAACTTTAAATTTTCTTGGTTTTTTGTCTAAACTCTTAATAATTATTTCTTGATTATATTTTATTTTTCCAGAATAGACCCTGGAAATTGCACAGCGCCCCAAAAAATTGTCATAAGCCAAATTAAATGGTTGGGCTGTCAATTGTTTTTCCTCCATTTCCGAGTTTGAAGCAGGATAAACATTTTTTAAAATTGTGTCCAATAATGGATTTAAATTTTCTGATTTATCGTTTAAGTGTAGTTTTGCAATCCCTTCTCTTGATGAGGCATAAACAGTTTTAAAATTTAATTGTTCATCGTTTGCGCCTAAATCTAAAAACAACTCATACACCATTTCGTGCACCTCTTCTGGCCTAGCTGCAAATTTATCAATTTTATTAATTACCACAATCGGCTTCAATCCTAATTCTAACGACTTTCTTAAAACAAATTTCGTTTGTGGCATTGGTCCTTCTTGAGCATCAACCAAAAGCAAGACACTATCAATTGACATTAAAATACGCTCTACTTCCGAACTGAAATCGGCATGACCAGGAGTATCTACAATATTTATTTTTGTGCCATTATAAAAAACCGAGGTATTTTTCGAATAAATCGTAATTCCTCTTTCCAACTCTAATGCATTTGAATCCATGTTTACATTTTCATCGGCCATCCCCGTTTGGTGCATTAAAGCATTAGTAAGGGTAGTTTTTCCGTGATCAACATGGGCAATAATGGCAATATTTCTAATCTCCATAATTTTTCTTAAACAAAAGAATCACGCATCAAGCGTAATTCTTTTACGTTTTTAGCTCAATTTACTATACCACGCAAAAATTAATCTGGCAAATCCACTCCAATTATTCTGTCGTCTTGCCGTCAAATTCCGGCGAATCAGCCTCTGCCTCTGCCTTAGTTGCGCGCATAACACCATCTTTATGGTGCGCCGGGGAATAAACTGTATACAGTTTTAATGGCGCTGAACCGGAGGTATTGATGATATTATGTTCTGCGCCCGCCGGGACAACAATAACGTCTTCAACGGTTAAAATATATTCATTACCATCGATAATTGCCTTCCCATCACCTTCTTCAAATCTAAAAAACTGATCATTGTCATGATGAGTCTCCATGCCAATTTCTTCATTCGGCTTTAAAGTCATTAGCACTAACTGACTATGCTTTCCCGTATAGAGCACTTTTCGGAAATTTTCATTATTTTTGACGTCATTACCAATATTTGTATGAAATCCTTTCATATGTTTTTAATTTTACTTTTAACTCCGCCTTGGCAGGGCAAGTTAATTATTATTTTTAAGTTTTTCCACTAATTGTTTTAGTTCTTCAAAATCCACTTTTGAAACCTTGGACTGCCACCATTTATTCATTTCCAAGCCATCAGCTTTATATCTCGGAATAACGTGCAAATGGAAATGGAATACACTCTGCTCTGCGCTTTCTCCGCTGGCATTCATCAGATTAACGCCTTCTGCTCCCAAAACTTCTTTCATTTTTACTGATAAATTTTTGGCAAAGAAAATTATTTCTTTTAAATCTTCGCTGGGAATATCAAAAATATTTTTATAGTGTTCTTTGGGAATTATTAATGCGTGGCCTTTGGCCAAAGGATTAATATCAAGAAAACAAAAAATCTTGTCATTTTCCCATATCTTAAATGACGGGATTTCTCCTTTTACAATTTTACAAAATATGCACTCGTCCATATTTCTAAAATTTTATTTTTTTCGCCAAACTGCCGATAAATTGTTATTTAATTACCCCAATTCTGACCTTTAATTTTCTTGATTTTATTATAGCAAATTGTTATGATTGAGAAAAGATTGCGGGATCGTCTAATGGCCCCGCCGCGAGCGGGGTCCCGCTATGGCGGGATAGGACATATTTATGTATTTTGTTTATATTTTAAAAAGTTTCAAAGATTCTGGTTATTATATAGGACAAACGGAAGATTTAAGCGCCAGAATAAAAAAACACAATAACGGTTTAGTAAAATCTACAAAATCAAGAACGCCATTTATATTAATAAAGAAAGAGTGTTTTGATATGAGAGGCGAGGCAAGAAAAAGAGAAAATTATCTCAAAAAATTGAAAGGGGGTAATGAATTTAAGAAAATTATAGCGAATTAACATTGCGGGATCGTCTAATGGTAGGACACATGCCTCTGAAGCATGGTATCTTGGTTCGAATCCAAGTCCCGCAGCCACGAAAAGTGGCTTCGCCACCTCGTGGCAAGCCGCTTTGAGTGAGCCCCGTGACGAACGAAGTGAGTTTTACGGGGACACAATATTTATGTATTATGCCTATCTTTTAGAAAATCTTGGTGATAAAAGTTGGTATATTGGTTCAACTTCGGATTTAAAACGAAGAATTCAAGAACATCAAACTGGTTCGGGCGGAAGAACAACGCGTATAAAGAAAAACTGGCATTTAATTTATTATGAAGCATATTTAGACAAAAGAGATGCCGTCGGTCGAGAAAAATTTCTTAAAAGTGGCTCAGGTCGAAAATATTTAAAAAAACAACTAAGAAATTATTTGCTTGATCCAGCGCGCTATCGAGTAAGACCGGAGAGCTGATTTTGAAGCTATTTTTACGATGGGTCTTGGGCGTCCGAGATCTATACCTTTTTAAGAAATAAAACTAATCAATGAAATTCTATATATCTTCAAGAATAAAAAGAGTGAGCTTAGTCAGAAAATTGTCTCAAAAACTAAAACAATCTGGCCATTCTATAACTTTTGATTGGACTAAACAAATAATGCCTGAATCCTGTGAGAAAAATCCTGCTCAATCGAGGAAAATTGCTAAGTTAGCTTTAACTGGAATAAGAAAGTGTGATGTTTTTGTTTTAATAACCGACAGAGCAGGAACGGGCATGCATACTGAATTTGGTATTGCCTTGGCAGAAAATAAAAAGATTTTTGTGGTTGGAAAACATTTACACACAAATATCTTTTTCTTCCATCCTAAAGTGAAAATAATAAACTCTGTTATCGATTTATTAAAAGAAGTAAAATAGAAATACCTTTTATACCCATCAAGAATTAGAATCAAATTTTAGGACTAGTTCGAATAAACTCTCGGCAGCACTGAGCTTAGGATACCTTTATTTTTATGAAACAAATTAAAACTTCTTTTAAAAAGGTTTTGGATTTTCTAATAGACCGAACGCCAGAAGAAAAACTTCCAAAAGTAGACGCTATTTTTGTATTTGGGCATACAGATCCAAGGGTTGCTAAGCATGCAACGCATCTCTATAAATCAAAAAAGGCAAAGATGATTATTTTAACTGGCAAGGGACGTAAGGATATTCCTAATTTCGAAAGCGAAGCAAGTCATTATGCTTCTTTAATAGAAAGCGATGGCGTACCAAAAAGCTCGTTAATTTTAGAAAAACTTTCAACGAATTCGCTTGAAAATGTTTTATTTGGCATAAAAGCTTGCCACGATAATAATTTTCGTCCTAAATCGCTTATTGTTGTTGCCATACCGCCTCTTCTTAGACGTTCTCGTGCAACATTTGAGAAACAGTTTCCTAGCATTAAAATTTATAGCAGTGGCCCCGATATTCCACTGGAAGAATATTTACAGCACACGAGGAGAATTTTAGAAGAGTTTGACAGGTTTGATGAATATTCAAAAAAAGGCGATATCGCGAGCGTCAAGGTTCCTCAGAATATTCAAGATGCAATTCAAAGTATAAAATCAATTATTTAACTCCGAAAATAAATGGAAAGCGAGCCACGCAAAACAAAAAAAAGATACAGCGAAATTACTGCCAGTATTTTCACATTGAACGGACTGGTTCTTTTTTTTGGAGACCGGACATGGTTTCCTGATTTTTATAATCCGAAATTTATGGCCATGGCGGCTTTTGTCTCGGCTTTTCTCATTATTCTGCCGCGCCTGATTTATAAGGCAAAAGGCGACCCCAAAAAGCAGCAATTATTAAACCTCCTTGAAGTAAGTTTAATCATCGGCTTAGGACTAAGTGGCCTTGGCGGACTGGGCCTTTTCCGTCTTTCTGGAGCCGGCTTTGAATACGATAAGCTCATCCATTTTTTCATTCCTTTTATTTATACGGTTGTTATCTGTTGTTTTGGTTCGCAGTGGTATGGATGGAGTTTTAAAAAATCAGTTGTTTTGGGAGCAACTCTGATATTTATGGGAGGAATTGTCTGGGAAATATTCGAATTTCTTGCGGATACTCTTTTTGGAACGCAAATGCGCGGTTATTACGGGCAATATATCGCTAAAGATACTACTCTGGACATGATATTTAATGCGTTTGGCATTATCAGCGGTATATTCGTCTCAGCAAAATTCAATAAAGTCATCCATAATTATTTTGAGCGTTCAAACGAGCGCTCAGAATAAATCTATATAAGTATTTAAAATACCCCCGCAATGCGGGGGTATTTTTTTATTGAAAATCGTTTTTAATCTTTCAAATATTTCCTTACAGCAATAAAACTGCTGAATACACCTAAAACTAGGCCTACTCCCAAAAGGAGAAAAAACAAAGAAAACAGATTTGTCTTAAAATATGAGAATAAGTCGTCAATAGGCAGGAAGCCAGAAAGCTTTGACGAAGCAAAATAGAATGCTGGATACAAAAAAATTACAGTTATAATCGTGGCAAGTACTCCATACATCAAGCCCTCAACAATAAACGGTCCCCTGATAAACCAATTGCTCGCGCCCACCAATTTCATGACATTGATTTCTTCTCTAGAACTGTAAATTGCCAGACGGATAGCATTAAAGGTTACCAAAAACACGATTACTGCCAATAACAAACTCACTGTCAGGCCAACGGTTTTTACATCAGTAATAATTTTGCTTAATTTTTCTATGACTCCCTTATTCTGCATGTAATTCACTTTATCAATAATATCCTTGTAGTGCACGCTTTCCAAAAATTGATTAATACTCACATACTGGCTAGTCTCCTTGGCCTTTATATTCAAACTTGCTTCCAAGGGATTGGTTTCTAATTCATCCAAGCTTTGCAGTAGAACGGGATTGTCTTTGTGTTTTTCCCTAAAATTCAACAATGCCTGGTTTTGCGAAGTATAATCTATTCTTTCCACTTCAACTAATTTTTCCAGCTGGGTTTTTGCCGCTAAAATATCCTCTTCCGGGGTTTGTAGTTTAAAATAAACACTGATATCGATTTTATTTTCCAAATTTTCCAAAACAGCGTTGGCTACCACATTAACCATCAGTAAAACCGTGATTACTAAAAGCGTCAAAATCATAATGCTGACTGTAGCTGTAGAAAGCCAGCCATTGCGCCAGAAATTCTTTAATCCCCATTTAACTATTCTTCTAAATGCTTCCATCATACGATGTATCGGCCGTTTTCTTCGTCACGAATTAAATGGCCGCGGTCAAAACTTATTACTCTCTTACTTAAAGCATTGATTATTTCCCGGTCATGAGTAGCCAGAATCACGGTTGTACCTAATTCGTTGATTCTGCATAATAATCTAATTATATCCCATGTGTGCAAGGGGTCAAGATTACCAGTAGGCTCGTCGGCCATCAAAATATCCGGCTTATGAACCAGTGCTCTGCCAATTGCCACTCTTTGCTTCTCTCCGCCAGAAAGTTGGGCAGGAAAATTATTGGCTTTGTCGCTTAATTCAACGAGGTTTAAAATTTGAGGAACATCAACTGCAATTTCCTGTTCAGTCCTGCCTGCTGCTTCCATCGCAAAGGCAATATTCTCATAAGCGTTCTTATTGGGCAATAATTTAAAATCCTGGAATATTGCTCCGATTTTTCTTCTGTAAAGCGGGATATCATGTTTTTTTAAATCTCCTACATCTCTGCCATCAACAACAATCTCCCCTTCGCTCGGTTCTTCTTCTTTTAATAAAAGCTTTAAAAGCGTTGTCTTGCCAGCGCCCGAACGGCCGACAATACAAACAAACTCTTTCGGTTTAATGCCGAAAGTCACTTTATCCAATGCTGCGCAATCATCATAAAATTTTGAAACATTTTTAAATTCAATCATATTTAGTCATTTTTAACTCTGCTTCTATAAAATTATCCAAATTCCCATCTAGAACCTCATCAGGATTTGGGCTCTCTACTTCTGTCCTGTGGTCTTTAACCATTTTATAAGGATGAAGCACATAAGAACGGATCTGATTTCCCCATTCAGCTGAGGGTATTATTCCACGCAAGTCTTTTTTTTCTTTTTCTTGTTCTTGCAATCTTTTCTGATAAATTTTTGCATAAAGAACCTCCATTGCTTTTTCTTTGTTCTGTGCCTGACTTCTTTCACTTTGGCAGGCAACAACGAGTTTAGTCGGCAAATGCGTCAATCGCACTGCAGTAGAACGCATATTCACGTTTTGACCACCTGGGCCAGAAGAACGAAATGTGTCCATTTTTAATTCATCTGGTTTTATTTCAATCTCTTTCTGTATATCCTCGCCCACTTCCGGCAAAACTTCAATCAGGGCGAATGAAGTTTGACGCAAATTATTCGCATTAAACGGCGACAACCTGACTAAACGATGCACGCCGTTTTCTCCTTTTAAATGTCCAAAAGCATATTGGCCGCTGATTTCCAAAACCGCGCTTTTAATCCCTGTTCCCTGGCCATGGCTTATGTCTATTAATTTGCTTTTGAAATTATGGCTTTCAGAGTATTTAATATACATCCTTAAAAGCATATTTGCCCAATCCTGCGCCTCGGTTCCGCCAGCGCCAGAATAAATTGAAATTACTGCATGCTTTTTATCGTACGGTCCGGAAAAAAGCGCTTTGATTTCTTCTTTTTTAAAACGCTCTTCCCACGCGGATAATTCTGATGCGTCTTTGATTTTATCTAAATCTTTTTCTAATTTTTCCCAAGTATCAACTTCTTCCATTAATTCTGCTAATTCCTTGCTTGTTTCTGCTGCTTTTTTGTTATCTGCCCAAAAATCTTTTTCTTGTGTTAAAATTTCCAATTCAATTATTTTATTTTTCTTGTTAACTAAATCAAAGACAGTCCGCCATTTGACGGGTTTTAGTTTTCAAATCTTTGATTTTTTCAGAAATCTCCATATTGTTTATAATTATACATCAAAAAAAATAAAACGCAAAAAATTTTAAAAGCCGAGGGTGAGATTTGAACTCACGACCCACGCTTTACGAAAGAGTTGCCCCGCCTGCCTACGCCTGAGCCCACGGTCGGAGTTGAACCGACAACCTACGGTTTACGATACCGTTGCTCTACCAATTGAGCTACATGGGCTTAGGCGATGGCGGGCAGGTCTACCGCTGAGCTAAGATGGCAATATTTTTTAATAAATCATTCACATAATCCATATCCGAATCATTTAAAATCACAACATCAAAATTTTCTTTGTATTTCTCCAAACTTTCATCAATTTTTTCATTCAAAAATCCTATTTTAAGCAAATTATCATAATCAAATCCTTCTATCATCCCAACGTCCCCCAAACTATCGCCCAATAACAAAACATTTTTTCTATCTTTCACAATCTCAAAAGCTGGAAAATTTTTAATTGAGGTCTCGTCCTTATTAAAATTATGGACAATCGGTTCTTTTACACCGATGGCATTGCCGTTTTTATCCCAAATATATGTATTAGAAATTATGTGTATATTGTCATATAATCGATTTTGTTTTTTTAAAAACATAGCAATATTATCCCCTCCCAAACCGCTTGAAGACATAATAACCAAAGGTATTTTTGCTTTATTTAATCGGTCTATAAACTCCAACGCTCCTTCCCTAAATTCAACGCCTTCTGAATCAACAACTCTTTCTAAGTCTTTCTTATTAAGCCCGCTTTCTATTAATAATTTAAAATGATTGATCCACCATTCGCGCATTGCTTTCTTTTTTTCTTCAATTGATAAATTAATGTCAATTTCCATTGAATGATATTTATCAAATAATGCATGAGCTTTCTCCGCATAATCCGGAGTTAAATAATTGCCATCCCGTAAAACGGAAATCAAAGACGGTCTTTCCTTCCCCTTAACAAACGACTTGGTTAATGTTCTATCAAAATCAACCAACGCATGAATTTTATCAACGCCACCTTGTTTGATTTTCTCCTTAATTTGCTCTAATCTTCCGCAGTCCGGTATTATGATATTCCCTTCAATTTTTTCTATAGAATTTTCTTTATTTTTCATAATTCATTTTTAATACATAAAGCGAGTGAGCGGAATCGAACCGCCGTCACTTGCTTGGGAAGCAAGCGTAATGGCCACTATACGACACTCGCAAACCATTCTCATTTTAGCAGATTTTATTGAATTTTAAAAGGTAAGCCAGCGGGTTGTTTCCCGCTGGCTTGTAAACATGGCTAGGATTTGGCTTCCCGGTTTTTCGGCATCTTTCTCGGTCCGCCCCCTGACCTGCAAAAAGGCTTCCTAAAATTGAGCTGTCGTGGCTGTCTCCTTGGCAAATTCGTAATGCCACTCTTTTCCTGCGGAACACCCCTTAAATGATCGCCATGATTTTTTTTAATCATTTAACCTCCTTAAAGTAGCCCCAGGGAGAATTGAACTCCCGTTATCAGATTGAAAATCTGGTGTCCTAACCACTAGACGATGGGGCCAAAATTATTTCTGAACTAAAGAATTTTCCAGTCTTTTAAATAAAATTTCTTTTTGTTGTCCGCTTGCTTTTATTTCTAATTCTCTTTTTCTCGCGTCAGTTTTATT
>JAHILA010000001.1 GCA_018897295.1 Patescibacteria group bacterium | reverse complement strand
TGGCTTGTTTGGTACAATACTGATAGGGTGCATTATGCTTTTCAGAATAAATTATCTCCTGTACAGTTTATGTTATCGCTGACTAAATTACAATTACCAGTTTTAATGCCTCAAAAGTGCAAAATTGGGTGGCCTCATACAGGCTGTTTATTTATGGACGAATTTTTGTTATAATATAAGAAAGTGGTATAATTAAGATATAATAATTAAAAAAATAGATTATGTTTACAAAAGTAGCAATCAATGGTTTTGGCCGTATTGGCCGGACGTTTTTACGTTTAGCCCATGAACGCCACGAATTGAGAATTGTGGCAATTAATGATTTAGCTGATTTGGAAAATCTGGGCTATCTTTTGAAACACGATAGCGTATACGGAGAATATGATCATAAAATCAGCGTGGATTTAAAGCAGAAAAAACTGATTATTGATAACCAGAAAATCGATTTTTTTCAGGAAAAAGACCCGAGCAAATTACCTTGGGGCAAATTAGGAGTTGATGTGGTTGTAGAAGCAACAGGCTTTTTCGATTCGTTTGAAGCGAGCAATGCCCATATTAATGCCGGAGCAAAGAGAGTTGTGATTACCGCTCCATCAAAAGATGATGACGAAAGTTTTAAGCTTGGCGGTACGGTGTTGCTGGGGATCAATGAGAAAGACATGGCAAGAGTAAAAATCACTTCCAATGGTTCCTGCACCACTAATGCTGTTGCGCCGGTTGTAGCAGTTCTTTCCGAGAAGCCCGGAATCAAGAAGGCCGTATTAAATACTACTCATGCCTATACTGCTACCCAAAAAATCGTTGATGGCCCGGACACAAAAGATTGGAGAAGAGGAAGAGCAGGCGCAATCAGTTTAGTGCCTTCAACAACCGGAGCAGCAATTGCTGTTACAAAAGTTGTACCGAATTTGAAAGGCGTCTTTGATGGTCTGGCAATAAGAACTCCTGTGCCCACGGTTTCCTTGGCTGATATTACTTTTGTGGCAAATAGAAAAACATCTGTTGAAGAAATAAATAATATCTTAATTAATGCAGCTAAAAAACCGCATTGGAAAGGGATTTTAAGCGTAAGCAAGGAGCAACTGGTTTCTTCTGATTTTATCGGCATTACCACTGCTGCTGTTGTTGATTTGGGATTTACCAAAGTAGTTGACGGGGATTTGGTTAAAGTTTTGTCCTGGTATGATAATGAGTGGGGATATTCAGCAACTTTGGTCGAACACGTAATTAAATCAGGGAAAATAATTCATAAATAATATGATTTACTTAGGAGCAGATCACGGCGGGTTTAGTTTTAAAGAAAAAATAAAAGAATTTTTGAAAGAACTTAAAATAGAGTATCAGGATTTAGGTAATTTGAAATTTGAGCCAAGGGATGATTTTGTCGATTATGCTGTTGCAGTGGCAAAAAAAGTTGCGGAAACAGGGGAAAAGGGGATATTGATTTGTACTAATGGCGAAGGAATGTGTATTACTGCCAATAAATTCAAAGGAGTCATGGCTGTTTCACCGACAAATAAAAAGGCAGCTAAGCAAACCAGAGAACATTTAGACGCGAATGTTTTGTGTCTGGGTGAACACGTTCTTTCTTTTCGCGAAGCAAGAAAGATTGTTAAAATTTGGCTGGAGACCGATTTTTTCAAAGCAGAAAAATATATCAGGAGATTGAATAAGATTAAGAATTTAGAATAATGACAAAACAAATCATCCCGACAATTTTGGTTAAGACATTTAAAGAAGTTAAAGAAAAAATCAAAGCAGTCGAAAATTATGTGGATTGGATTCAGCTGGACATAATGGACGGAGTTTTCGTGGGTAATAAAACTTGGCCCTATGCAGAAGGCAAGATTAGTGATTTGAAAAAAATATCGGCCTGCGGCCGACCAGCCGTAGGCTGGAAAACCAAAGTTAAGTTGGAAGCGCACTTAATGGTACAGAATCCGGAAAAAGTAATCGATAAATGGCTGAAAAACGTTGATAGAGTGATTGTTCATTTCGAATCAAAAATTGAGGACTTGGAAAATCTGATCAAGAAAGTTCATAGCCATAAGAAACAAATCGGCCTGGCAATTAATCCGGAAACTAATTGCAGGGTTATCGCCCCATTTTTGGAAAAAATTGATTTGGTATTATTTATGTCAGTTCGGCCAGGATTGGGTGGGCAGGTGTTTGAGCCGGAAGTTTTAGACAAGATTAAGGCATTGCGAGAGATTTGGCCAAAAGGGGATATCGGAGTTGACGGCGGAGTGAATGACAAAAATGCAGGGAAAATATTTGCTGCCGGGGCCAATCTTTTATGCGTAGGGAATTATATTTTCAAAAGCGAAAATATTAAACAAACAATAGAAAAATTTAAATAAATTCATGAAAAATTACGATTTTATCGGCATAGGAGATATTGTAACCGATGCCTTTATCAAAATAAAAGAAGCTACAGTTGAAGACGAAAAAGATGGAGCAACAAAAATCTGCATGAATTTTGGCGATAAAATTCCTTATGAGGATGTTTTTATAATTCCTGCTGTCGGTAATAGCGCCAATGCTTCTGTGAGCGCTGCGCGGCTCGGTCTGAAAAGCGCTTTAATTACTAATCTCGGAGATGATTATTACGGCAAAGAATGCCTTGATGTTTTAAAGAAAGAAAAAGTCGGGACGGAATTCCTGAAAATCCATAAGAACAAAAAGACAAATTATCATTATGTTCTTCTTTTTAATGAAGAAAGGACTATTTTAATTAAACATGAGGATTTCTCATATTCTCTTCCTGACATCGGGAGTCCAAAATGGATTTATCTTTCATCTCTGGGCCCGAACTCCCTTGAATTCCATAAAGAAATAGAAAAATATCTAGATGCGCATCCTGAGGTCAAACTTGCGTTTCAGCCCGGAACTTACCAGATGAAATTCGGGGCATCTGCCTTGGCTGGAATCTATAAAAGAACCACTGTTTTCACCTGCAACAAAGAAGAATCACAGAGAATTTTGGAAACCAAAGAAGAAGATATTAAAAAATTACTCAGTGGAATACATAATCTTGGGCCGAAAATTGTAGCTATTACTGACGGGAAAAGAGGCGCTTACCTCTATAACGACAATAAAATGTGGTTTATGCCCATATATCCTGATCCAAAACCGCCGATTAACCGTACTGGCGCAGGCGACGCCTTTTCCTCAACATTTACAATTGCGATTTTATTAGGCAAGAGTCCCGAAGAAGCATTAAGATGGGGGCCAGTGAATTCAATGGGGGTTACTCAGCAAATAGGAGCGAGAGCAGGATTATTTACCCGTAAAAAACTTGAGGAGATATTATCAAATGCTCCTGCTGATTATAAGCCAAAAATAATATAAATTTTATGAAACCAATAGAAATAATGGAAAAAGCGCATATTGGCAGATATGCAATCGGACAATTCAATATCTCTACTGATGAGCAGATAACTGCTGTAATCGAAGCAGCCAAGAATTTAAATTCACCTGTAATCATCGGCACTTCGGAAGGTGAGAGAGATTTCATCGGCGTTGACCAGGTAGTTGCTCTAGTTAAAACCTGGCGAGAAGAAACAGGGCTGCCGATTATTTTAAATGCTGACCATTGCAAGGATTTCAACAGCGCTAAAGAGGTGATTGATGCTGGATATGACAGCGTTCATTTTGACGGGTCTAAGTTGCCATTCAAGGAAAACATAGAAATCACCGAGCGAGTGATGGAGTATGCTAAAAGCGTCAATCCATCAATTGTAGTTGAAGGAGAATTGGGGTACTTGCCCGGCGGCTCTGATATTCATAAAGAAGTTAAGATAAATATTATTGATTTGACTGAGCCGGAACAGGCAAAAGAATTTATTAAAAAAACAGGAGTTGATTCTTTGGCTATTGCCATAGGAAATATCCACGGAATGAAAGAGGGCGGTGACGACCCGCATCTGTATCTTGATAGGTTAGAAGACATCAGAAGAGCTGTGCCGGGCGTATTTCTTGTTTTGCACGGCGGATCAGGAACTCCGAGGGAAGATATGCAGAAAGCGATTAAATCAGGAATAGTTAAAATAAACATCAATACGGAAATCAGGGTTGCTTACAAAAACGCATTAAAAGAATTCCTGGAAGAGAATCTGGATGAAGTGAAGCCGTATAAAATTCTTTCTCCGGCAATGGAAGCAGTAAGGAAAGTTGTTGAAGACAAGATAAAACTTTTCGGTAGCGACAGCAAGGCTTGATTTTTAATTTAGGGTTTGATAGTATAAAATAATTATGGAATTAGAGATAAAAGCCCAACAAAGAGAAAGGGTTGGAAAGGATTTGCAATCCCTCCGCAAGGAAGGGATTATTCCTGCCGTGGTTTACGGTCCAGGACATAAGTCGATTTCATTACAGGTTAATTATGAAGAACTGAAAAAAGTTTTTGAACAGGCAGGGGAGAGTACGCTTATAAAACTCAAAATTGGAAATGAAGCAAAAAATGTTTTAATCCATGATTTTGCCAAAGACCCGATTACCGGCAGATTTATCCATGTTGATTTTTACCATGTGAGAATGGATAAAGTTATTAAAGCTGAAGTGCCTTTGATTTTTGAAGGCGAGGCGCCGGCAGTAAAAATACTGGAAGGAGTTTTAGTTAAAAATATTAATCATGTGGAAGTTGAAGCATTACCTAAGGACTTACCTCGTGAAATTAAAGTTGATATTTCCGTTTTGGATTCTTTTGACAAACAGATAAGGGCAAAAGATTTGAAACTGCCACAAGGCGTAAAAATTGATCTTGGATTAGAAGAAATGATTGTTTCTGTTGTTCCGCCAAGGAAAGAGGAAGAAATCAAACCTGTAGAGGAAAAACCAGCAGAAGTTGTTGAGCCGGAATTAGCCGGGGAAAAGTCAGCAGAAAAATCAGCAGAGAAACCAAATGATTAAGTTTAAAAAATTTAACAAATTATTTTCTATTTCAATAGCTATTTTAATAGTTCTTAATTTTATCCCGTTAAAAACGGGATTTGTTTTTGCCGAAGTTTCAGGGGATTCGAATGCACAGGAGCAGGAAGCAGAAGCAAAATTAAAAGAGCTTGAATCGAAAATTTCCCAATATCGCGATGCAATCAGCCAAAATCAGCAAAAAACCAAATCTTTGAAAACCGAGATTGCGATTTTAGATGACGAAATAGAATCAGCGCAATTAGAAATCCAGAGAATAGATTTATTAATAGAAAAAATGGACAAACAAATAAATCAGAAAGAAAAATCAATCAGGGAAATTGAAAGGCAGGTTGATTTGGAAAAAACAACTATGGCCGAGCTTATACGAGAGATCAGGAAATACGACGATACTTCCCTTTTAGAAACAATCTTATCTATGGGCAAGTTATCCGACTTCCTTTCAGAAATGCGTTCTTTGGAGAATTTTCAGGAACAGACATATAATAAATTTAAAAGAATTATAGAGTTAAAATCCGGACTGGAACAGGAAAAGGAAGATTTAACTAACGAAAAAGAGGAACATGCTTCTTTAAAAGCCAGGCAAAGCGAACAAAGGGCGTTCTTGGAAGGCAAAAAAAAGCAAAAAAAGACTTTACTAGATCAGACAAAAGGCCAGGAAAATCTTTTCAATCAATTAGTTAAAAAAACACAGCTTGATATTGAGGCCGTGAAAAATAGGCTTTATTTTCTGCAAGGTTTGTCAGGAGACGGTTCTCTGCGTTTTGAGGATGCTTACAAATATGCAAAATTTGCTTCGATTTATACAGGAGTAAGGCCGGCGTTTCTTCTGGCAATTTTGAGTAGGGAATCGGATTTAGGAAAGAATATTGGCAAAGGCAGCTGGCGTGTTGATATGAAGTCGAGCCAGCAGAAATATTATTTGCAGATTTGCAGCGAATTGGGCATTGACCCGGATAAATATCCGGTTTCCAAAAAAGTGTGGTATGGCTGGGGCGGAGCAATGGGTCCAGCGCAGATGATGCCGGCAACCTGGCTCGGATACAAGGCGAGAATAACGGCAATAACCAATAATGATCCGCCGTCTCCGTGGAATACTAAAGATGCTTTTGTAGCTTCAGCATTGTATCTGGCGAACAAGGGAGCAGACCAGCAAACCAGCGCTGCTGAATGGAAAGCAGCAATGATGTATTTAGCCGGCACAAACTGGCAAAAAGCATCTTTGTCTTTTTATGGCAACCAGGTAATGGCTATTGCCAAGCAATTTCAAGAGCAGATAGATATACTTGAGAAGGGATAGACGCTCAGATTCATTTTATATGTCGACACATGTCAACCCCGCCAGCGCGGGGTTGCATTAATTCTCGGCAAAATTTCGCCTTTGGCGAAACCATGCATTTTGCCTGCGAAGTTGTCTCAGTATAAAATAAATCTTCGCTAGGAGAAAGGTGACACTTTTGTACGATCGGATGAAAGTGTCGTTTTTTTTATTCTGCTTTTTGGAATTTTTTGATGATTGGTAAATATCGCCGAAAAAGGGGATAAATACGAAAAAATCTGTCAGGGATGAATAAGATGAGATACATAGGTAACACTCCTAAATTGCCTAAAGTCGGGTAATTTTGGTAAAATTCAGAGGTGATTAACTATTAAATATCTCATCTTTTATGTTATCTCTTGGTATTAAGCAAATAGCTTACTATTTAAT